>JBHENS010000032.1:16621-16914 GCA_046261955.1 Nitrososphaeraceae archaeon
CACCCCACATCACATTAAACTTATGTCAAAATATGGAGCTGATGCTGTCATAGTTGGGAGCGCTATAATCAAGATGATAAATAGCAATAAAGATAGTAATATTATTCATTTGCAAAACAAATTGAGAAATTATGTTAAATCACTGAAGACTGCGTGCACTAATAGATAGTAACAAAAGTATGTGTATTAGCTGTTAATTACACCACTAAAATCTGTCGAAAAGAACATATTATTTAGGCTGACTTGGAATTTCTTACCAAATCTTTCTACAATAATCTCAAGGTCATCTAAGG
>JBHENS010000033.1:0-16375 GCA_046261955.1 Nitrososphaeraceae archaeon
GCCATTAACTAATGAAATGCTATATTTTGTCAACACTCATTACCTTGAGTTAAATAGATTTTAATTTTTTGAATATAGTACTCTTCTCAACATAAGTTTGTTCACTGCGTCTACCATTGCTTCCACTGATGCAACGACCACGTCTTCGCCTGATTTTCTGGATGAAACAACGTTACCATCTAGATCCTCAGCCTTTATAGTAACCTCAGCCATTGCGTCTGATCCCCCTGTTATAGACCCAAGTCTGTATTCTCTTATGCGAATATTTGCCATATCTACTGCAATTTTTTGTATGGCCTTAAGCGCCGCATCTACAGGACCAACTCCTGTTTCTGATGCTACCAAGTCTTTCCCATGGGCATTCAGTCTTATAACTGCCGTCGGAATGATATTCATGCCAGTAACAATATGAAAATCGTAAAGTTTGAATTTCTCTTCGAATTTATTATTGCCCATTACCTCGCTTGCAATTGACAAAAGTTGTGAAGTAGTAATAGATTTGCCTTTGTCGGCGATGTCCTTCTGCTTTTCAATTATTTTATGTAATTGTTCCTCTGTAGGTTCGATTCCAAAATCAGTCAAAATTGCACGAATTCCATGAGTGCCCGCATGCTTTCCTGCCTGAAGCCATCTTTTTCTACCAACCAATTCGGGACTTATAGGTTCGTAAGTAAGTGGATTATTTATTATTCCATGAGTATGAATTCCTGATTCGTGACCAAAAGCGTTTTCTCCGATAATTGCCTTGTTTGGTTGAACTATAACACCCATTGTATTTGAAACAAACTTCGAAATTTCATACAGCAAATTTACTTTTATACCATGTCTTTTAGAATACAGACACTGCAAAGCCATGACAAATTCTTCCAATGAAGCATTTCCTGCTCTTTCACCAAGTCCGTTAATGGTAACATGTGCACAAGATGCACCTGCATTTATTGACGCTATAGAATTTGCAACAGCAAGACCAAAATCATTATGACAATGCACGCTAATCGGAGTGTTCATTTTTGATCTTATTTCCTGAACAAGTGAAGTAAAATACTCTGGTGTGGAATATCCAACAGTATCTGGAATATCGATTCTATCTGCGCCAGAATCAGTTACTGCCTTAAAGACATCAATAAGAAATTTTCTATCAGATCTTGTTGCGTCTTCTGCTGAAAATTCGACTTTTAATCCATGGTTCTTTGCATATTCTACGGCCCATAGCGCTTTTTCCAAAACCTGCTCCCGGGACATTTTTAGTTTGTATTGCATATGAATATCAGAAGTCGCAATAAATGTATGAACATAATCTACACCGCAATCTATGACTGAATCTATGTCTGATTGAACAGTTCTAGCCAAGGCACAGACTTCTGTGTCAAGTTTCTGCTTTACAATGCTCTTTATTCCTTCCTTTTCACCGTCAGATACCACTGGGAATCCAGCTTCGATTGTGTCTACACCCAGTTCAGACAGTTTTATTGCGATGTTGAGTTTTTGTTCTGGTGTTATAGAAACACCTGGTGTCTGTTCACCATCTCTTAATGTTGTATCGAATATCCTTACCTTTTGAGATTCCATAACTTACTCTCCTCTCTGAAGAGCGGATACACCCGTCCGAGCCATTTCTACTATCTCATATTGTATGATTAGATTCTTAAATGCATCTATTTTATCGGGAGTTCCAATTACTTCCACGGTCACAGATTCCTTTCCTATATCCAAGATATTTGCCCTAAACACATTGGCAAAATTAATGATTTCATTCCTATTTGTAAAGTCTTTGGCTCTTATCTTTATCAGGGCCAACTCTCTATAGACAGTATTATTAATGTCAAGGACCTCTACCTCAACAATATCAATAAGTTTTCTCAATTGTTTAACTAATTGATCAAGAATAGCTTCGTCTATCCTTGTTGTTATTGTCATTCTAGACAAGTCCGGTTTTTCGGTAATCCCTACGGTAATACTCTCGATGTTGAAATTTCTAGCACGAAAGAGATTGGTAATTCGAAATAACACACCTGGTTTGTTTTCAACTAGCGATGAAATGATATACAGTGGTTTAGTTTTGAATTCTTTAGAGCTCATGTGCTATGCACCTGTTATCATATCCTTAAGTCCGGTTCCGGGAGCAACAAATGGGTATACGTCTTCTTCCGGATCGATCCTAATGTCAATTACAGTTGCAACGTCTGTTTTAAGTGCGCTTTTTATTGCTTTTTCTAGCTCGTCCATTGATTGGACGCTAAAGCCGCTGGCTCCATATGCTTCTGCAATCTTGACATAATCAGGACAACTTTTTTGATGTACACCCATGTACCGTCTATCATAAAAAGTTCTCTGCCACTGTGCAACCATACCAAGCATGTCATTGTTCAATAAGAATACTATTACCGGTAAATTCTCTAACACAGAAACTGCCAATGAATTTTCAGTCATGTTAAATGAACCGTCGCCAGCAATGTCTACAACATGGACATCTGGTCTAGCAGCTTTTGCACCTATTGATGCCGGAAATCCAAATCCCATTGTTCCCAATCCAGTGGAGCTAAAGAAGGTCCCAGGGGATATAACATCAAAGTGCAATGAAGTCCACATTTGACACTGTCCTACTTCTGTTGTTACTATCGATTCAGCAGGCAGCAGCTCCCTCAATTTTTTCAGTGCTTTTCTGGCAGTCATCTCTCTAGGGTAATCTTTGATATTTTGCGAAAAATAATCTATTAGCTCTCTTCTTCTTTTAAGCCAAGGGTGATCGGTGTTTTTCTTTCCAGCCACTTTTGATAGCATTTTAACCATGGTTCTAAGTGCTGACTTTACATCACCAACGATGGCAATGTCTACTGATTTGTTTTTACCTATTTCAGCTGGGTCTATATCAAGATGTATGATATTCATTCCTTTACCAAATTCATCGAACCTTCCTACAGAACGATCTGAAAATCTAGCGCCTACCGCAAGTATGCAATCTGCTTCAAGTATGATTCTGTTTGCTTCTGCGTGTCCATGCATCCCGATAGGACCCATTGCCAGTGGGTGGTTTTCAGGAAAAGATCCCTTTCCCTTAAAGGTAGTAACAACAGGTGCCATAATTAATTCAGCTACTGCCTGAAGTTCTGAGAAAGCTCCGGACAAAATAACTCCGCCGCCTGCCATAATGATTGGTCGTTGCGCAGAAATCAAGAGTTCAACTGCCTTTCCAACATTAGACAGGTCGGGATCAACTATTGGTTTGTATCCCCTCACTTTAATGAGATCTGGAAATGGTATTACAGTAACATCTTGCTGTACATCTTTTGGAATATCAATTAGAACTGGTCCTGGTCTACCACTTTCTGCGATATAGAATGACTTTTTTACAACTTCTGGGATTTCAGTTGCGTATCTGGGCTGAAAAGCATATTTTGTGCATGGATTAGCAACACCAATAATATCTGTTTCTTGAAACGCATCTTTCCCAATCATATTTAGTGGTACTTGGCCAGTTATTGCAATTAGAGGAGAAGAATCTGCATAAGCTGTTGCTATACCGGTGATTAGGTTTGTTGCACCTGGTCCAGATGTTGCTAGACACACTCCAGCTTTCCTTTTTATTCTGGCATACCCATCAGCCATATGAGCGGCAGACTGTTCATGTCTTACCAAAACGTGCCTAAATTTAGCGTCAACCAATGCATCATAAATTGGCAAATTTGCCCCACCTGGAAGTCCAAATACTATGTCAACTCCCTCTTTCTCCAGGGAATCCATAAGTGCTTTAGCACCACTCATTTCAGACATTGTACGAATATTCATTGATACTTCGTATATATACTCGTTGTCAATTCATCTAGACACATATAATGCAAGTTGTCCTTCAGGGCTTTTTGAATAAACGAATAAAGATATTTACCAACGCACCCTGAAATTCAGATGTCTTGTAAAGATTAAAGTACACATTAATAGTTCATTTCAACCACATGAGTTCAGGTAACAAGAACCATCAATTTTTTGATGATAACAAGTTCGTCGCACTTTCTCAGGATTTTTTTAAGAAATACATTTCTAAAGGAAGTACCATCGGATTAGGCAGTGGAAGCACGGTAGAGAAAATTGTCCGAAATTTTGGACTGTTGGAATATAAGGATACTTTGGAATTTGTTGTTACATCTCTCCAAATAAGAATCGTTTCTGAATCCATGGGATTAAAGATAATTGATCAAAAAGATGGACATATTGATGTTGTCTTGGATGGAGCTGATCAGATAGATTCCGGTTTTAACATGATAAAGGGCGGCGGTGGAGCTCTTCTGAAGGAGAAGATATTGATTTCATCGTCAAAAAAATTTGTAATTGTCGCTCAGGCTAACAAATTTGTAGACAAATTTAGCATGGCGATTCCTATTGAGGTTACTCCATTTGGAAGAATCTTTGTGAGGAGTGAGCTAGAGAAAATCGGAGGTTTACCAAGGATGCGTATGTTAGATAAAGGGTATCCATTCGTAACTGAAAATGGCAATATAATTTACGATACTTTATTACCAAAATATGATAACATCAAGGAGACTGAAAGGGACCTCAAAAATATTCCGGGCGTTATTGAAGTAGGACTATTTACCAATCATGCTGATTCTTATTACAAGATACAGAGCGAAAACGATTTTGAATCAATAATACCTAAACCACAGTAGAATATTAGATAATTGATTATTAAATTGCGTTTCTAGTGTACTATAGCATTGACCTGAACTATACCACTTATTTTTATCTAGTCAGACAAATTTTTCATATCTTCTTTCAGCAGATATCGCAAAGTCAAAAGGATTTAATGAAATTCCGCAATTCTTGCAAGTACTGTTGATTGGCTTTAACATATCACGTACAGATTTCAGGTTTGATATACGATTGTTCAAGCTCCCACATTTGTTGCAAACCAATTCAATATTGTAATATGACAATATGAGATTACATAAAGTACCAAATATCTAATGTTAGGTTAATTAGTTATGACTAGAGGAACTAATTCATGTAACAATTTTTTAGTTACCATTACCTACTTTTTTGAATATTTTCCAGGCTTTCTTGAAAAGATGCTCTTGCAACCCTCACAACAAAAATAGTATTTCTTACCATTATACTCATAAATAGTCGCTAGCTCCTCATCCATTTCTATTCCACATACAGGATCAACCGGCATCAAGCTCTAGTATATTATGTTTCTATTTATACTGTCTTCCCCAAAAACATTGACTATGTAGGAGTTCAATATCAGACAATCATGAGATAAACTCTAAAGATAAGTTTATCAATTCTTAAATAATAGGGTGTGTCACATATTTTTTTGTAATAATTTTAAAATTTTTGTTTAGAAAGGCATAAATAATTTATTAACATAAAATTTTCGTTGATAGGTGAGACGCAGCTCCGCGCAAGGAGAACGAGAATCAAAATTTTACAAGCGATTTTAGACAGCAACGGGTCGGCGGGGTTTTCTGAAATAAAATATGCCACACACTTGTCCACAGGTTCCATATACTATCATCTTGGGAGAATGGTGCGATATGTCATAAAGAAATCGAAGCAGTACCATATTACAAATGAAGGTATAGAATTATTACGTGAGCACAATGCAGCGAGTACAATGAAATAGACATTTACCTTATCATAGCCAAATTTTTATGCGCAATACACGGATTTTTTTATCATAAATTGTCATTGTTCCACACGGAGACCATATTAAAAGGCAAATTAAAGAAAGTCGTCAGTAAATATCGTGGTAGCTCGTTACTCTTGTCGGGTGGCTTGGATAGTAGTATCTTATGCTATTTGATGAGACCAAAATTGAGCATTGTAACGTCTTTGGATGTTGATTCACAAGATCTAAAATATGCAAACAATGTCGCAAAAAAATATAGTGATAATCATGTTGAATGCATTGTAGATTTTGATGACATTGTTAGAATAGTACCAGAAATAATTAAAACATTCAAAACCTTTGATCCACTCGAAATAAGAAATTCTTCAGTTATTTTTTTTGGTGTAAGAGAGGCCAAGAAGAATGGTTTTAGCAGTATAGTTACTGGAGATGGTGCTGACGAATTATTCGCAGGCTATAATTATCTTCAAAGATATTTCGCAGATCTAAAAAAATTACAAGCGATTTTAGATGATCTATGGAAAATAATGCGATTTTCATCAACAAAAATAGGAGAGGTACTGGGAATAAGAGTAAACACTCCGTATTTGGAGAAGCCTCTCTATGACCTGGCTACTTCAATGGACATTCATGAAAAGGTAGGCGAATATGAGCACAAAAAGTGGGGAAAATTCATTTTAAGAAAAGCGTATGAAATGGAACTTGGCTCAATTGTATGGAGAAAGAAGATGGCATTGGAGCAAGGTTCCGGGTTTGAACAAATTTCAAATAAATTTGGAGGTTTAATCAGGGGTGAAGAATATGCAAAGGAATCAAAAATTGTTGCACTTGACAAGGTTATATTGCGAGATAAGGAGCATCTCTATTATTATAGAATTTACGAATCGTTTTTTGGATGTCCTATGAAGGAGACATGCAATTCACCTAGATGTTCATTCTGTAGTGCGTGCTTAACGTACCCCAAATACTGCTATACATGCGGAGCTTTTCCACCCATCTGAATTCCTTCCTGTTGAAACTTTATGAAACCGTAAACGTCTAAATATCTTTTTTTTCAGCAAATAATCCATGGCTGGTATGGGAAGCAATCCATTTAAGAAATGCATAAACCCCTCGTGTAACCTCATTTATGAAATCAATAACAATACACTCGTCTGCAAATGCGGCTCATTTTTGGATATTATTTATCAAAATAATTTTTCACGAGAATTAATTGAGGTATTCTATCAACGCAGAAACCATGGTGGAAATATTTACAACGAAAGTGGAGTATGGAGATTTCGAGAACTAATTAATTTTGCTCATTTGGATACAGAAGATTTTGAACAATGCTCAAAGATCCTGGTTTCACTTGATGGATCTGAAGGGAGGCAATCCAAGCCTTACAAAATGAAAAAAGTATCAGAATATTCCCTAGTAGATAATGATTCGCTTCTATTACAACCAGAAGGTTACAACCCTAGTGGCTCTTTTAAGGATAATGGAATGTCAACTGCTGTAACTCATGCCAAAATGATAAACATGAATAGAATCATCTGTGCCTCCACGGGAAATACATCAGCATCTGCTGCAATGTATGCTGCAAATGAAAATATTGAATGTGAAGTTTTTGTACCAAAGGGTGAGGTCGCACCGGGCAAACTTGGTCAAGCATTCCAATTTGGTGCCCAGGTGATTGAGATTGATGGCAATTTTGACGATGCCTTAGCATATTCATTGCATGAAGCCCAGCAATTAGGTGCATATACAGTAAACTCTATTAATCCATTTAGGATCGAAGGACAAAAAACAATCGTATACAGAGCTCTAGAATACCTGGACTGGAATCCACCTGATTGGATCGTTTATCCGGGAGGTGCCTTAGGAAATACTTCTAGTTGCGGAAAGGCCCTAATAGAATTATACAATCTGGGTTGGATAAAAAAAATTCCAAGAATGCTGGTGGTAAATTCAGAAGGAGCAAACACATTCTATGAATTATCTAATGGTTTGTTTGGAGGCAAGAAACTAACTTGGAATAGTGGGAGCCCAGACATTGGCTTGATTAAAGACTACTATAATGAAAAAGACAAGAAGGGTATCAAGCCACGTACTAAAGCCACAGCAATACAAATAGGCAAACCGGCAAATTTGATAAAGGCATTAAGATCCATACATTTTACTAATGGTATAGTTACGCAAGTTTCCGATAAGGAAATGAGCGATGGAATGGCCTTAGTCGGGTTGAACGGTTTTGATTGTGAAATGGCCTCAGGTGCAGTACCCGCAGGAATAAGGAAACTCAGAAAACAGGAGATAATAAAAAAGGACGATGTGGTGGTGGGAATATTGACGGGCAAACAAAAGGATCCCAGATTATCTATTGATTATCATTCGAATCAAGATAATACATTTTCTAAACCCCCAGTAGCAAAATAGGAATGTCTCAAGATTTTTTAGCCCTAAATTACGAAGAAATAGTTCGTCAAATTACAAAATTTATTTCAGAGCAAGTAAAATCCAGAAAGAAAAATGGTGTGGTTATAGGATTGAGTGGTGGTCTTGATTCTTCCGTATGCCTTGTATTAGCTTCAAAAGCGCTGGGAAAGAATAGAATATTTGGTCTTATCATGCCAGAAAGAGGACAAACACCTCAAAAAGACGTTGACAATGCACATGATCTGGCACACAAGTTGAGAATCAAGTATAAGGAAATCCATTTTGAGAGGGCAAAAAAAATACTGCAAAGCAAGCTGCCAAATGACAAACTCTCCAGCGGGAATCTTTCAGCAAGACTTAGAATGGCTCTGTTATACCACTACGCAGGTAAGAACAATCTATTGGTACTAGGAACATCAGACAAAAGTGAACTGATGACTGGTTATTTTACAAAATTTGGCGATGGCGGAGCTGATATACTTCCCCTTGGTGGATTGTACAAAAGCCAAGTCAAGATTTTGGGAAAGAAGTTGAGACTTTCTGAACAAATAATCAATCAGCCAAGCAGTCCCAGATTTTGGAAGGGACATATAGCAGAAAAAGAACTTGGGCTAGCGTATCATGAGATAGATACAATTTTACACTATTATCTTGACAATGATTTGGATAGATGTAATTTGAACAAAAAGAAGAAAAAAATGGTAATTGATATGGTTAGAAAATCTCAACACAAGAGGGAACAGATACCAATATGTAACCCACCATAGTTTGACTTTTATACTGTTTAAAACCTTTGAATAAGGTTGCCAATATCTAGCAGTCAATTAAAAATTATTTCTATCATCGCAACTGTTGTCGGGATTTACGGATTCGGGATATTTGTTCTGACAAATTCTCCAATATTCCTGATCACTTCAGTTGCAAATTTAGGCCTTGCAGCTTTTTTTTGGTATAAGTATACTAAAAAAAACAAGCAACCTTTGTCCAAAAAGGGCAATAGGACATAGTACATACATATCTAAGGAAGGAACAGTATCAGTAGAGCCATCGACGCAAGTGAGGCCAGAAGTAGGATTGTTGCCTTCCACATTGCTTTTGACGCCTTTTCGCCAATATCCCAGATTCCTCCTCCTACGTATGTGTTTTTTATTCTCGAGTAGCTGTAAACTTTCTCAAAGTCAGCAGATGGTGTCCAAGAAAAATCGTATTTAGGTGTATTCTTTTTAATGGTAATTGATTCATCATAATTTTTTTTACCACTTTCATCAGATAACACTTCGTATGCTTCGACTATTTTCATGAATTTTTCCTTGGATCCTTCGTCCTTATTCTTGTCCGGATGATATTTCAGCGCAAGTGTCCTGAATGATTTCCTAATTTCATCTATTGAAGCATTCTTGTTGAGTTCAAGGGCTTTGTAGTAATCATCCATAAGTTATTTGACAATTATCAAATAAATAATCATTTCACACTATCAGGGACGGTTTTAGAAACCTTGATAGTAGATGCCCTAATATTCTTTGTAGCGGCTCAAAATTTAATCTCTAAATAGGATAGCAAGCATCATATACACGGACAAAATATCATTAATTATTTATGAATGCAGAAAATACTGATACAAAATTCATTGTTCCCGTAAAGGGGGTAGAGAAAAGTATCAAGTTGGATGACAGGGCCAAAAAAGAATTACAATCTATCGGAATGATGGATGAAAAGGGCAAATTAAAGTTAAAGGGTGTAAGTCCTAAAATGTTAAAGCGAATGAAGCTTGAGGCTGTTGATTGTCCAGTTTTTGAAAAGGAATTGGGGTTCATACAGTGCTATGTATGCAGTAACTTCCATAGCAGAACTATGGGCAAAGTCTATTGTAAAGGAGAACCATTAACGTAACATCACCAAAAAGATCTTATAGTAATACGACTTGACAAAAGAAATAGGAATAACCGTAAAA
Source organism: Nitrososphaeraceae archaeon (assembly GCA_046261955.1). Lineage (GTDB taxonomy): Archaea > Thermoproteota > Nitrososphaeria > Nitrososphaerales > Nitrososphaeraceae > TA-21. The sequence continues at coordinate 9,996 of JBHENS010000033.1, forward strand.
AAATCTCTTGATTTCAGTGATTGGTATACTCAATGCGTACTCAAATCAGGTATAGCAGATTATTCACCTAGTAAAGGTTTCATTATCCTTCGTCCATATGGCTATGCAATATGGGAAATTATTAGGGAGATATTAGACGTTGAATTGAAGAAAACAGGACACAAGAATGGTTTTCTTCCGGTGTTAATACCGGAAAGTCTCCTTACTAAAGAGAAGGATCATTTTGATGGGTTTCTACCAGAAGTTTTTTGGGTCACAAAATCCGGCGATTGCGATCTAGGTGAAAAATTGGCAGTCAGACCAACTTCAGAAACACTTGCTTATTCCATGTTCTCAAAATGGATATCGAGTTATAGAGATTTACCACTAAAATTAAATTTTTGGAATAGTGCCTTGAGAGCTGAAATAAAATCTACCAAACCGTTAATTAGAAATTCAGAATTTCTCTGGCAGGAGGGACATACAGCTCATACTGATGAAAATGCGGCTAACGGGGAGGTTAGAATGATACTTGATATTTATAAAATGTTGATAGAAGAATATCTAGCAATACCAACCCTTTCTGGATTCAAGACAGATAAAGAAAAGTTTGTTGGTGCAAAGTACACTACTTGTCTAGAATCAGCAATGGCGGATGGAAAAGCATTGCAAATGGCTACCTCCCATCATTTGGGTCAAAATTTCTCAAAACCATTCGAAATAAAATTTCTAGATAAGGATACCGCTGAACAATATGTCTGGCAGACTTCCTGGGGAATTTCTTGGAGAGTAATTGGCGCCATAATAATGGTCCATGGAGATGATAAAGGTCTTATACTTCCCCCCAAGATTTCACCAACACAGGTCATCATTGTTCCTATTTATAAGGATGAAAGTATGACCGCCGTAAAACAAAAGGCATATGAACTAGAACAAAAACTAAAAGATTCCCAGATACGTGTCCAGACCGATGATAGAGATGAATATACCTCAGGTTGGAAATTTAATGATTGGGAGATGAAAGGAGTGCCTTTAAGAGTAAATATTGGACCTAGAGACATTCAAGAAAATCAGGTCGAATTGATAAGAAGAGATACTAAGGAAAGATTTTATGTCAAAGAAAAAGAACTTGTTAACCAAACCTTGTCCATTTTAGAGAAAATACAGTCAAACATGTTTGATCGTGCAAAGAATCTACTTCAAGAAAACACAAGATCTGCGACAACTTTGGAGGAACTACTCTCAGTACTTGACGCAACTGGGGGTTTTGTAGCTTGTAGCTGGTGTGGAAAGAGGGAATGTGAGGACCTTGTTAAGGAAAAGACAACAGCCGATATCAGAATAGTCCCATTTAATCCTAAAAATAATATTTCATCATGCATTGGATGTGGAAACCAAGAAACAATCCAAGTTTATTTTGGTAGAGCATATTAGGAAAGAGATTCAAGTTCTGAGAATAATTGAGTATCGATGAATTATTTTCATTTTATGACGATTTTGGATATCTAGGCATCTTACTAATCAGTTTAGTTGGAAGCATCATTGTCTTTGTTCCTATCCCATATTTTCCGGTGTTGATTACAGCAGCATTTAATGACAAATTGGATCCTACGTTGATTTCACTTTCAAGTGCAGTAGGTGCTGTAATAGCAAAATTGATTATTTTTTATGCTAGTTATTACGGTAGAAATATACTCAGCTCAAAAATTAGGGGAAAAATGGTTCCTCTACAGAGATTACTTGCAAAGTATGGTGCAATAGGTGCCTTTTTTGCAGCCGTTAGCCCAATACCAGATGATATTGTGTATATTCCATTAGGTCTTGCTAAATATAGCCCCTGGAAATTTGCAATAGCGACATTCCTCGGAAAATTTGCATTTAATGAACTTTTCGTTTTGGGAGCTATCTATTTTGGAAAGCCCTTTGTAAACAATCTTATGTCTAACTCAACAAATATAGATTACCTTATAATAGTAACTATTGCTAGTATAGCAGTATTGGGAGTAATAATTTATTTCGCTTTGAAAATAGACTGGGCAAAAATTATCGGTCGCTGGTTTCCATGGACTTTGGACAAAGACCCAGAGAATGGAAAACAGTAATTGCTGCTTTTTTTATCTCAAAAATTGTGAATGATAATATCTAAGATTTTCTTATATGATTTTTATCTTTCAAGATTCAGTTTTTTCTATCAGTAGAAATTATTGAATCTATTTCCACAAAACAATTGCACAATCTTCTTCGAATATCATCTACCAAATTTTTTTTATAATATAGAATGTAACAAATAATGAATTATGAATTCGAAATTTATTCTGATTCCCTTAGCACTGCTTCTTGTTGTTGGATTTTTCACCAGTATTGTAACTGGTAACGAATTTGCAGCTGCAGATCCATTTAAAAACAAGGTAAAAATTATCACAGATTCCAAGTATAAGAATGATTGCGATGAATATGACATTGGTACAAATAACGCCTTTTGTTCAGACATAGATACAACCACAACTGAGAGTATTAACATAGATGGGAAGAATAACAAAGTGACTTCCAACATTCACGTAAATCAAATTCAAAAATGTGATGAAAGTGATAGTGGCAATAATAACGCAATATGTACAAATAGTAGCGAAAACTTTCTTGATTCAATTGATGTTTCTGGTAACAATAACAACATCAATTATGACATTAATACAAAGCAAACTAATGATTGTGATGATACAAGAAATGGAAACAATAACGTAACATGCGAAAATAGACTAAAGACTCAGGTCAATAGTTTAAGTCTCAATGGAGACAATACCCCATTTGATGTTGATATCAATACAAAACAAAGTAACGACTGCGATAATAAGTCTAATACCGATAATAATTTGAATTGTATGAATCTACAACATCGTATTGAAACTCCCTGACTGTTAATTTTTTACAACTCAGTTTGTTGATTGATTACTATTCTTTCTTATTCTGAAATATTTCACTTACTTGATAGGCTGAAGAGCTTGAAATTGAAAATATAATGAGACCTTTCAGACATTCTGTTCATTTTTCTTCCTTAGACGCAAATGTGCTATCCCAAGGAAAGATATCTGGAAGAGCATTGCAATAACTACTGACATTGATATACCATCGATTCCATATTGTTTTCCAAGAATAATAATGAGAATAATCTGCGTAACTTGATACGTTATAGAGGAAAATAGTACATATCGGGTTAGTTTCATTGCCAAGAACTTTGAGTTAAGCATACTCGTAATCATCATTGGAATGATGCCAAAACTTAGAATTCTTATGGAATTTAGTGAATTAATATAGTTTGGAAAGAAGACTTGGAGAATCATGGGTGCCAGAACGAATACCAGTATAGTTATAATTATAGAAAGAGCTATTCCATAAACTCGCAGTCTGTTTCTTTTGTTTCCACTTGATTCTTCAGGTATCAAATATTGATAAAAGCTGACTGAAATCATACTAAAAAACATCAAGAACTGAAAGCCCAATTGATAATAACCAAGAATTGTATATCCGTAAATAGGAGCAATAATCAATTTATCGAAATACAATAGCAATGCGTTGGAGAGATTGTAAGAATATAGATGCAATGATGTTTTATACTCTTTTGCTATCTTATCAAAGCTTTTACTAAATTGTGGAATAGTCTTGAAGTAGGTAATACTAAAAGCAAAGAAAGCGATTATGAATCCAATAATAATTCCTTGAAGTCCAAAAAAACTATACAGTATTATTGACAAAACGAGTTGTGATCCCCTAGAACCAATTATGTTGATTGCGTATTTCGAGTAAAACTTTCTGCTCAAAAGCTCATAGGATGACATCATCCAAAAAGCCATTCCCATTACAAACAATCCAAGTAACCAGTTAAAGAGCGAGGCAATTATGGCACAAACCGTGGCAGAAATTAGGATCACCTGATTAGCCTGTACATCTATTTTCTTGTGACCTTGAGGTACTAGTGTTGTTACCGCGGTATTTAATCCAAGTAAGGAGACGCTCGAAGACAAAGAACCAATTGCTATGACATAATTTATTTGTCCATATTCATGAACATCCTGAAACATAGCCAACAATAGCCAGAATATTCCAGTAAGGGTTCCTCCAACAAAATTACCAATAGTTATGTAGATAAGTCCTTCATGGCGACGAACCGATTTGAATATCTTGTTTCATCTCCGATATGTCAATTATTAACGGGGATAATTTGAATCATTTGTAGAATATATTTAATCTGCATTTCTTAGTATATCTACGCTCTTCTTTCAGTGGATTCTGAAATCATTTTAAACCATGCCCTTGTTTCACTTTTTACCATATAGCAACTAATTCCCGATAGAAATGAATTTAATAGTTTCTTTTCTTCTTCCAATAATTCGAATGCGGTCTTTCCATTAATGGAAATATATTTTAGTAATTCCGAATACGGTGGGAAAATAAAAGCGTCATCACTATTTTCAACGGCGAGATCAAGCGCAGTGCTAGTATCGAGTTGAATGAATTCATTACTTTCTCTTTTAAGAAAGTACAGGTTATCTATCTTGGTATCCTTTTTTATTTTTGCATCCTGGAGAATTGAATTGATACTATACTTTGGGGGTCTAACTATAGATTGACCAATTGTATTTATAGTAAAGATAGGTACGTTTAGCTTGCCTAGTTTGTGCATAAAAGCTCGACCTGTTTTCGAATGAACCAGACTTCGAAGCCTCAAACTGCGTTCAGTATCACGAGTAGAAACACTAACAGCAGTTTTAAAAGTATGGGAACTGATAGTCATTGGTTTCGGAAAACACATGGCCTCATTAGGCAATCTAATTATTGTCATATCATCAGATAGGAAAGAAAATCCTTTTTTGACGCATTTCAAAACAGTTGTCGTTTTTCCTGTATCTGGTGGAGCAGAAATCAGTAAACCGGAACTATTCTTGTCCAGACATGCAGAATGCAATAGTATGAATCCCCTTGATATGAAAAGAAATCTAAGCAATGGTTCGACTAGATTAACATACAGAACATGCTTCGAGTTGGATATCAATTTATTGATAGTTACTTTAATTCTCTCGCCAAACTCAATACTGAACTGAGCTCCGGCTGAACCAAAATGTTCTGTATAGAGTATCTTGTATGAATTCTCTGATCTGTCTTCTATTATTTTTCTTGTAAATCTCAGTCCCCCTTGCAGTGAATCGCAAGTCCTTATACTTAGGTCTGATTTTTCGAATTCTTTTGATTTAAAGTACTCTAATTCATGCAGAATCACATCAGATTCAACTCTTATGATGTCATGAATATTATAGTAATACAACTGAATTTAAATAAATATATCAAACTTGAGCACTATATTAAAGTTATAGTTGTTACTAGCTCGATTTAGTAAAATATCATTATTTTTACGTCTCAGCTTCTATATGTGCAGGATAATTGTTATAGAAAAATTGATTATTATTAATAAAGATAGTTATGATCCAATACTAAAAAAGAGTCTTATGTTCAATACTTTTAATACCTAATTTAGGTAGAAATTATGGTTTTGTATTAATATCTTGTTTTCAAGTATCAAGACGTGTATTTTGTAAAAAGGCTACTTACTAGTCATAAAATTAAATCATATAAAGTATCCAGGCCGTTCATAGTCTTCCTAGTTTTTATGATAACTTTTGATATATTGGCGGTGACTCTTTTCAAATGAAAATAAATTCAAGTAAGAGACTTTTGCTTGTGTCTTTCACACTTGCTATATTATTCTCATTTAACCTTTCGATACCACAATTAGTGCAAAACTCAGAAGCATCATCAATATATGTTTCAGAGGTTGCTGACAAAAACAATCCCTTTTACAAATCATCTGGAGCCGACCAAATAATTTATGATTATTTACCTACCAGCGAGATGAAGGCATCGAACTCCAATACTAATGACTTGATTAATCAACTGATAAATAGTCTTATTCAGGAAAAGGTTGCAAAACCCGAGATATGTGGAGACGGTCAGGATAATGATGGAAACGGACAGATTGATGAAAGTTGTGATGTAAGCAATCCTCCGCAGGATGACAATCAATCCCCTCCAGTAGAACCTGAACAGGAGATATGTGGAGACGGTCAGGATAATGATGGAAACGGACAGATTGATGAAAGTTGTGATGTAAGCAATCCTCCGCAGGATGACAATCAATCCCCTCAAGTAGAACCTGAACAGGAGATATGTGGAGACGGTCAGGATAATGATGGAAACGGACAGATTGATGAAAGTTGTGATGTAAGCAATCCTCCGCAGGATGACAATCAATCCCCTCCAGTAGAACCTGAACAGGAGATATGTGGAGACGGTCAGGATAATGATGGAAACGGACAGATTGATGAAAGTTGTGATGTAAGCAATCCTCCGCA
>JBHENS010000034.1:0-16022 GCA_046261955.1 Nitrososphaeraceae archaeon
CTCTGTTTCAGGACCAATGAATTTTTCCACATAATCTGGATGAGCAACTACTACATCTTCTCTACTGTAACCATCCCTTACCAAAGAAGCTTCGACCTTCCTCAGTCCATAGGGAGCATAATCTGCAATGCCACTGTGATGCGAGATGGGATTACAAATAAAATCAAACAATAGTCTAGGAGTGACCTGATTGCCAAGAATTTTGTAGAGTAATGTATCGTGTGACCTGTTTGGATCAATAGCTGGCGCGCAGCCGAAAAATGATGCTAACGATATGCCTCTATACGGTGACATAAGAGTGCGATCTGCGGTAAGAACAACCTTTGGATATTTCAAGAGTCCTTATACATACGTCAAAGGGGTAGATTTTAAGTTTTCCAAATTTGAAGATCCTATTTAGAAACTCTTACTTTAGAATGATTCTCAGAACGTCCTTGTCATTTAGTATGTGATCTAATCCTACCTTCTGGGAACTAAATTTAACACTGCTGCCCCAAACATAAGCATGTTTGAAGTCCTTTACAAAATTCCTGTGTATTTTTAGACATACATCACGAATTGTACAGTTTTGATTCATGATTAGTGGTTCTTCATCGATTTTGTCGCCTCTAGGCTTGAGATAAATTCTAATGAACGCTAATTTTTCATAAATTGATCTCTTCAAACGGTCAATGTTCATCTTGCGATCAGCAGAGATGGGAATAAAATTTTGTAGCTTTTTTTCTATCTGGGAAATGAATTTACCATCAACAAGATCGATTTTATTCAATACTACAAGGGCAGGTAGGTAAATCCTATTCCCAGTAACTACATCTATCAACTGTTCGACCGTCAGGTTTGGTTCCTTGATTAATACGCGGCCACTGTTAATACCATTTATCCTTAGAACTTCCTTCACTAAATGACTTGGAATATTAGAAACCTGATTATGAATCGAGAGTCCTCCATAATGTGCTTTTTCGATGAATACTTTTGGAAATTTCTTATTAATTCTTATGCCCACTTCGTGAAGCTCATTTATCAACGTCTCTAAAAGTTCTGGTTGAAAAACATCCAATATCATGAGAACTAGATCTGCATTTCTTGCAACTGATAACACTTTTCTTCCTAGGCCCCTTCCCTTAGACGCACCCTCTACTATTCCGGGAAGATCAAGTATCTGAATTTTAGAGCCATTATATTCCATCATTCCTGGAACCGCAGTTAATGTCGTAAACTGATAAGAGCCGGTACGGGAGTTGGCGTTTGTTAAAGCATTGAGCAAAGTCGATTTACCTACACTAGGTAATCCCACAAGTACTACTGACGCATCTCCCGATTTTCTAACGTTGAATCCTTCATTTTCCTTTCCAGAAGAAACAGTTTTGCCGTGCTTGTTTTCATCTTGCTCGCGCCTAAGTTTTGCTATTTTTGCCTTGAGAATTCCAATATGAAATTCAGTTGCTTTATTTATTTGAGTCCTATGAATTTCTTCTTGTATAGCTTTAATTTTTTCAGGAATTCCCAGGGATAATACCCCCTACGTTAATTTTTATTTCATTCGATAAATATCTTTGTTCATGATTCATTATAGCGTCATATCTAAAGGAACCCGATATTAACAAATTTCTTACCCCCATCGGAGAAAACCAAAAATTCCTATCTCTACTTCCCCCTTTTTCTTCCATAAATAAAGATGACGATTGCTACGGCTGAAATTATTGCTCCAAGCAGTACATAATTTATTGGTGGGATGAATAGGAAACCAATCTCCGGAATAACGAATTTGACCCTACCCATAAAATTTTGGCTGTTCACAGGGAAATCAACCCCTGGTATTGATACTGGACTTGCATCCCCTTTTGTTATCATCACCCTTTTCCCATTTTCTGAGGTTATTTCAGTTATACGGTGTACTATTATTCTATCTTCTCCCGCGGGTTTATTGAAGACTATGATGTCCCCTACATTGGTGTAATTGAACATATGTCTGTCACCTACAATTATCAGATCATTAGTCTTTAGGACCGGAGTCATTGTGCCATCATATATAACGAAAAATGGCACCGAATTCTCTAATTCAGATTCGAGATACTGGTAAAGTGAAACGACTATTAGAACTCCTAGGACAAAAACTATTATGTTTTTTATTACCGTAGGAAGCCGTGATTTTTCATCTAGCAAATCATCAAAAATTATTTATTTAGATTAGATAAATCTTTAGATTTTATAATATATTGGCAGCTCAGTCTAATGCCTTTTCATCATATTAGATGATTCTTAGAATAACTCTGAATCTTCACCGCTGCCATTATATACTTTTCTTTTTTGATATTTAACATAATCGTCTATAGCTGAATTTGCTTGTAGATCTGCATCATAATTTTCATTTCTCATTATATGCCTGTATTCGACCCTGTCAAACAATTTCTCAAGATTTGCTATCTCCATTGACATGTTTTTTAATTCCAAATTTCTGATCTTGTATTTTTTTGATCGCTGATTTACCAACAATATACTATCTGATTTGATTCTAACATTTTTGGTTTGAAAGCTGATTATCTGCAACGCTCTTTTTAGAGCAAAATATTCAGCTTGATTATTCGTCTTGATACCAATAAATTCTCTATAACTCGATATCCTTTTGCTTTCGTTGATTCCAACTATTCCTATTCCTGAGAGGCCCGGGTTTCCTCTGCTTGAACCGTCGATATAGATTTCATACAATAAAATTCAATATTCGTGCCTATAATATAATATTAACAATATCCACTGCCAGTAGAAACTACCTGATTGCTATCATGGTTTTGATGGAATATGGTTAGACCTTTTTCAAATATATTAAAGTGCATTTTTAAGTTTCTATATAGGTGACATTGGTGCCTAAAAGAAAAGTAAAGGAAGAGAAACCGAGGAAAAAAATGGGGAAAAAACAAATTATGATACCTCCAATTATTGTCGGAATTGCAACTCTTTCCGGATTTGTGATTATGTACTTCTTTCCAGCTCCATCTCCGATAGAGGTTTGTCTCAGGTCGCATAATGACACATTTAATGTTCACTCAAGAATAGACTTGGAAATTGACGGACAAAAGAAACTGATGTCAGATAATGTTGGAAAAAGTAAGGATGGGCGGGAGTGTCTTAGGGTAATACATACTGACAAAATAGGTGACCAAGTTCATGTACAATTTGTACGACCGGTAAGATTAACGTTGGATGATTTCATGAAAATCTATTCTGCAGAAAACAGCACAATTCAGGTAGTAGATAACTCAACTGGAAGTAACTTATATCAGAATATTACTCTGGCTGATTACAATGTGGATTATTCATATTTTTCTGAAGATCGTTTCGTGAAAATTAGTAATCTGACAAGTTCTCCACCCTTGAGTGATACATACTTGGCAAAGATTACATTGGTCTCCAAATAGATATAAATAGACATTATCGTTTTTGATAAGGATTGAGTAAATCTGCAGTTATCATAAAGGGTGATGGAACAGGACCCGAACTTGTTAATGCAATGGTTCATGTTCTACAGGAATGTAACTCGAAAATTGAATTAATTCTTTGTGAAGCAGGATCGGAATGGTGGACAAAAAGCGGTGGCAGCTCTTATGTTTCTGACGAAGTATGGAAACTTTTGGAAGATTCTGACGCCTGTTTCAAGGGTCCTACAACAACTATTCCAACTCCTAATGCGCCTAGAAGTGTGGCAGTAAGCATTAGGCAAAAGTTCAATCTTTACGCTAATGTTCGTCCGATTAAGACTTACAAAAATTCTCCTAATCAACTGGATTTCATTTGTATCAGGGAGGCAACTGAAGGACTCTATTCCGGAATAGAATTCAAGATAGGTGAAGATGCTGCGATTGCTGTAAGAAAGATAACGCGGAAAAGCTGTGAAAACGTAGTAAGGCATGGATTTAAGGTAGCAACTGAAATGAAATTTAAGAACATATATGTTATTACAAAGAGAAACATCTTGAAAGAGACTGACGGAATATTTTGGAAAGCTGTTCAAGACATTCAATCGGAATTCAATGAAATTTCTGTAGAGGAATATTATATTGATAATATGACACAACAATTGGTAAAAAATCCAGAACGGTTTAACAAGAGTATTTTGCTAAGCACTAACTTGTTCATGGACATTGTCTCTGAATGTGCATCAGGACATCTAGGTTCTATTGGAAATGTCTATTCGGGAAACTATGGTGATAACTATGCAATGTTTGAGCCAGCACATGGAAGCGCACCAAAATATGCAGGTTCTGATAAAGTTAATCCAGTAGCAACTATCTTATCGGGTGCTTTAATGGCGAAATACCTTGGAGAAAATGAGATTTGCAATGCAATTTTTGCAGCAACTGAAGAAACAATAAACGAAGGAAATTGGCTTACCTATGACCTGGGTGGTTCAGCATCATTAAGTAAGATGGCCAATGAAATTGCAAATAGATCGAAGATACATTTAGGGTAACACACTAACTAATTAAGTATTAAATTATTCATTCCTTCCTTCATTCCTTCCTTCATTCCTTCCTTCATTCCTTCCTTCATTCCTTCCTTCATTTACTTAATTCAATTATTTGTAGCATTTCGTAAAATAGATCCTTTTGGGCTATTTGCTTCTTTATGAGATTATTTTGTGAGATGAATCCATCTAATTTTACCTTATCTGATAGGCTTGATACCAGTATGAGGATTTTACCATTGTTATTCAATTTATCAATCGCGCTTGTTAGAAAATGAATTGAAACTTCAATACCTGTAGGTCCACCATCAACAGTTATATCAGTATGAGTCATGGCATTCGGAAGATAAGGAGGATTTGATACAATCAAATCAAATTTTACATTATGTAATGCCGTGGCAGCGTCACAGCAAATCAATCTATCGTTTTTTGACGCCCTTAATGAATGTTTTAAAGAATTGAAATCAATTTCAGTTCCTATTACAATACTAAAATTCTTTGACAATTCCCTAAAAATGGTCCCACTACTGGTTCCTATTTCCAGTGCCAAGTGACCATGATAGTCGTTAACTATATCGGATAGGAAAATGCTGTCATCGGATGGTAAATACAATATAGATGAAATACGCAACCAAATTTATAATTGTATGACTTTTCAAACTAGCTATTTTCTAAGTTGTTTTCTTTCAATTAATTCATTACAAATTTTTACCAGGGTTTCAACATCCAATTGATCGATTTTTTTATTTTGATACAGTTTAGTATTCAACAACGATGCTGCGTTCTTGTTTCTATAACTAAAAAGAAATTCTAGCCCTGCAATAATTTCCTTATTCATTTTGTTGCTCCTTCTCGTTAACCTTATGACCTTGGATTCTATCTTTGGGGGTGGCAAGAAAGAGTTTTTGTCTACATCAAATAGGGGATCAATATCAAAACAATATTGAGAAAAAACTGATACAACAGAATAATCTGCATTACCTGGAGACGCAGTGAGTTTTTCAAAAAACTCTCGTTGCACCATTATCACCGCCTCGCCAAATTCATGTAATGATAACCATTTCAATATCTCTTTGGATCTAGCATACGGAATATTTGATAAGAAAAAATCAAATTCAAGCTGATCCTGTTCAAAGAAATCCTGATTGAAAATCATGACGTTCGTATTATTCACAAGATAACTCTTTGCTTTAAAATACAATTCCTTGTCTATTTCATAAGTGTATACCCGCGCAGCAAGCTCTGCAATCTCCTTAGTTAGATAACCGTATCCAGTACCAAATTCTAATACTACATCTTTCTTTCCAACATTGCACGACTCTATTATTTTTGTAATTGCTTTAAAGTCAATTAGAAAATACTGACCAAGATAAGTCCTCCTGTCATCTTCCAACGAATAATGTCATCCTAGTCTCTTTAGTTATTTCCTCAACTATCCTTTTTGCTACAAGTTTATGAATATCTTTTAGTCCGATTCTTGATTGGATGTCTGAGTATGAAGTAAATTTTTTATTTTCTCTATCATTGATTATGCTCATCATGTACGTTTTTCCTATTCCTGGTATCAATTCTAACGAATGAATTCTTGGAGTTATTGGCTGAGCTGTATTAATGTATGACACAAATCGTTCCTCGTTTGCAAGCACTATGTTTTCTACAATAGTAGGTAGTTCATTCTTTGCAGACTGTGATATTGAATCATATTGCAACTTTCCAAGAACACTAATTATCTTGTTCCTTCCTTCTTTTCCAATATACACTTTTTCACCGATGTCAAAATTCCCGTTTTGAACTCCAAGCAATTCTAATAATGTCAAGCGATTTTCGCCTATAGCCTGAATAATTATTCCTTCTCTTCCTCTTATTGTTAGGGATTTACCTCTAAGTGAGAAATCTAGAACATACGCATATTCTTCAAACTTATGACTATGAAGATTATAATCATGACTCGTATGTCTATTATGAAAGTTATTATGACTACTAGAATCCAATTACTTGCAATTATATACCGCGGACTTTTTAAGTTTCATGTACTGCCGTTATTTTTTGTAATATGCTTTCTGAAGTTGATGTTAGTATCAATTTCTTCCAACCAAATGTGAAAGCCCTTATTTCCTCTAGAGAAGAAGGTAATATATTCACCACTTCTACTGCCTCTTCTTCAGTAAGACCACATTGACTTACTAATTCACTTACGAGTTTTTGCGCCTGTTTCCTAGTTATTTTTGAAAACTTATTTACATAATCATAGGTCCATCTCTGAATTTGATCCATCTCGTCTACTTTCTTGGCTTCCAGTATTTCTTTTACATCAGGGAGTGTTATCATCTCTTTTTTTGTTATTTTTGTCAACAGGTAATACCTTCTATTTTATTGGACGGATGTGATTAAACTTTGTTTGCAAGAACTTTTGTTTATCGCCGACAAGTATCCCAACCTTTACAATTCTTCTCCCAATGTTCTTGATATATCCAACCCTTCCTTGGAATCTTCGATGCGGGGTTGTTTTGTGCTCTCGAGGATCTATTATCACCACAACTTTATCACCAATTGAATAATTAATTAGTAAATGTGAAAGCCCTTTTGACATATTCCCTTTAGTCATAATATGTCTAGATTTTCTTCTAATACCGTGAGATTTTGGCATGCTGGATTATCATATTGCTCCTTAATTTAATATTAACTGGTAATCTTGTTTGATATTGTATTTTGAGGGTTGTTTAATTTGTGAAATCCCGCGATATTCATCATTCTCATAAACAACTATCTTTGCGGATCTCCAATACCTTGGTCATTTAGTGAAAATAGAATCTCTCTTTCTGAATGATACGGACTATCGACCATTCTGGCGATTCTATTTTTGCCAGCTTTCTTTAGGTAGAGTCGATATGTACTAGTATGGGCCATTACGTTGCCACCCGTGGCCTTATTAGGATCACCAAATATCGCATCTGGTGACGACTGTATCTGATTCGTTATTACAACTGCTATTTTGCAGGTTTCAGCAATTCTCAAGAGGATGTGTAACAATCTGTTAATTCTTTGCTGTCTTTCTGACAAGAAAGATCTGCCAAGAAACTCTGCCCTATAGTGTGATACTATGGAATCAACAATCATGATTCTAATATTGTGTAAATGGATAATATTCGGAGATTCCTGAATAATTACTTCTTGGTGGGCGCTATTGTATGCCTTTGCAACGATAACATTTTCAAGGGTTTTATTGGGATCAAACTTCCTTGCAGCTGCAATATCGGCAATTCTTTCCGGTCTAAATGTATTTTCTGTGTCAACATAGAGCGCTCTAGATAGATTACCTTCAGCGTCATTTTGTTGAACGGTCACGCAGAGAGTATGACAAATTTGAGTCTTTCCTGTACCATATTCACCATATAGTTCAGTAATTGCCCTTGTTTCTATTCCCCCACCCAGCAACTCATCAAAATTTTTTGAACCCGTAGCAATACGATATTCTAATTTCCTCTTTTCATAAATTTGATTTGCAGTAATAAACGGCTTGTCAAAAACACCAATGTCTTCTAATATTTCTCTTGCTCTGTTGCAGAGTAGCGTACATTTCTCTATAGCTATTCCAGTAGCCTCTGCAATATCCATAGGACCTCGAATAACCAGATCCTTGATGGATCTAAAACCAGCTTCCCTCAAAGAGGTTTTAGTTGCCGGACCTATGTCCTTTAAAGTGTCAATGTCAAAGACACCATCGCTACCGTTTTCGGACAATTTGTGTTTATCAGATAGTATCTAGTAACCTCGTTTGAATAAACCTTGTTGTTAGCGGGTATATTCAAAAAATAACCATGGCATTATTACTTGGAAAAAATTCTTTTTGCCAATTGCAAGGCGCCTTTAATGGTATGTTCTTCAGATTCTATTGGAAATATCTCTCTTAGATGAAGCTCTTTTGTCGTATTAGGACCAATACTTATCAGAGCATCAATGTTTTCAACGTATCCCTTAAAATTCGGGAGTATATTTTGCATTATAGAAAAGAAATAGCGAACTGCCGATGGGCTGGTAAAAATCATTGCTTGTACGTTATTATTCGTAATTTCCTTAGAGAAATCTACCCATGTGTGATTTATTGTTTCTATTTGGGGATAATATATGTAAAATTCATCCAAAATTATTCCCATTGAATCTAATTCATCCTTTAAGAAAGAGTTTGATGCGCCACTCCTTGGTACCATAATCCGAGTTCCTGACTTGAGTGACAATCTTCTTAACAATTTCAAAATACCCAAGGTGGAATAATCACTTGGCTGCCACTTTACCGAAATATTGTTCGCTTCCAGTTTTTTTCTTGTGGACGGGCCTATTGCGATTACATCGCAATTCGTTAATTGTTCGTCCAGCAATTGAGTTAAACTATTTTCTCTCACCATTTTAAAAAAGAGATCGACAGAACTAGGACTCATGAAGACATAGTACTGATATTTTTTGGAGCAGGTATCAGAGAATTTTCTACGAAAATGATTTGAGTCAATAGGGATTAATTTCATAGTTGGCAATGTAATTGGGATACCTCCCTCTTCCTTCACAACTCGCGTAAACTCTGTATTGTTTATTTCTCCACGGGTTATTGCTATGTTTTTATTGAGGAAAACTTTACTCAACAAGTAAATAAAATTAGCTAGTCATAAAAGCATTAGGATTACTAACTTGGGATATTATTATTTTGAGCATTTCTACTTATTTGGAAGGAACCATTTTATCTTGTTTTGAATTCCAACAACTTTTCCAATAATGATTATGGCAGGAGATTGAATTTTTTTCTCCTTAACTTTTTTTTCAATATTGCCCAAGTTACCAATTATTACCCTCTGTTTATTTGAGGTAGCATTTTCAATAACTGCAATATCTGCCTTTTTGGTTACTCCCGCTCCAATCATCTTTTTCGTAATGTGTTTTAGTTGCTCAAGACCCATGAAAATCACTATAGTATCAGCTGCCTTTGCTATGGAATCCCATTTTATGGATGACTTTTTCTTCTCGATTGATTCATGACCTGTTAGTATGACTACAGAAGATGAGTAATCTCTGTGTGTTAATGGAATGCCCGCATATACTGCGGCACCATTTAGAGAAGATATCCCAGGCACTATTTCATATTTTATATTCCTAGATGATAGAAATTCAGCTTCTTCACCGCCACGTCCAAAAATAAATGGATCACCCCCCTTCAATCTAAGAATTTTCTTACCTTCATTGGCATACTTTAGCATAAGTTCATTTGTAATTATTTGATTTGTAGTTGGGTCTCCGGACTCTCTGCCAACATATACTATCTTTGAATGGGAAGTAGTCATGTTAAGAATTCCTTTGTTTACTAATCTATCGTAAAGTATAACATCACATTCCGACAATAATTTGGAAGCTTTTATCGTTAACAAATCTCGGTCACCCGGACCTGCTCCACAAATATACACCTTACCTCTTGGCCTTACTTTTGACTGTTCCACTTTTCTAGTGCCTCTCTCCATTCATGTGCAAAATCTGCTGCTCCCTTTGCTAGTAAATCATTTGCCAGATCCATTCCAACCTGCGATGCGTTTGTTATCGCATCGGATTTTTTTACATTAATTGCTTGTGAACCATCTGCAGAAAAAACAGATGCGTGCATTACGATTCTATTTGTTCTTAAATTAGGTAATGCTATGGCACCGACGGGAAATCTGCAACCTGCGTTCAAATAGTGTATCAAAGTTCGTTCAGCATCGATAGCATATCTTGTTGGTTTGTTCTCGATCTTTTGTAATATGTTGAGTGTCTTTTTATTGTCTTTTCTACATACAATTCCAATTGCTCCTTGTCCGGGGGCAGGAACAAAATCTAAATAGTTAAACCTCTGCACGATTAGGTTACTCATGTGAAGCCTTTTTAGCCCAGCTTCTGCCAGAACAAGGGCATCAAACGGTCCGTCGATGCATTTTCTTATGCGACTTTCAACATTACCTCTTATTGGAATCACTTTTACGTTTGGATTCTTCCTTTTTATTTGAACAGCTCTTCTTAAACTACTTGTACCCACATGAGAATTTGGCTCTAATGTTTCTAGAGTTGATTTTGATTTTCCAATCAAGACATCGTTTGGTTTTTCTCGTTTCAATATTGATGCAATAACTAATTCATTATCAATATCAGTTGGTATATCTTTAATGCTGTGGACTGCAAAATCGGCCTTCTCTTCCAGTACTGCTTTATCGACTTCCTTTTCAAAGATTCCTTTTTCGTTGACCGAAAAAAGTATTTTGTTCTTATTGATATCTCCGCTCGATTTTATTTTAACAATATCGCATTTCACTGTGGGATATAGTTTCCACAAACTGTTCGCCAATATTTCAGTTTGAATTAGCGCAAGCTTGCTTCCACGTGTAGCAACCCTGAAGCTATTCAATTTCTTTCACTTTTTTCAATGCTATTGCAAACGATTCAACGGTCCTGTCAATATCTTCATCTTCATGCGAGTACGAAAGAAAACAAGTCTCAAATTGCGATGGAGGGATGAATATTCCGGTTTTTAGTAGTTCAAAGAATAATTTCTTATAAAGAAGGAAATTTGATTTTCTAATATTAGATGCATTCTTTATTTGTTCATCAGTAAAGAAAAGTTGGAACATAGACGAGATATTATTAATACTGGCTTCAAATTTTAGATCTTTCAAATGATCCCTTATTCCATTTGCTAATCTATCAGAAAAACGTGAAAGCTTTGGATATAGATCATTTTTTACATCATTCAATTTTTCCAATGTTGCAATTCCTGCACTAACAGAAATTGGATTTCCCGCATAAGTACTTCCTTGAAATACTGTTCCCTTTGGAGATAACAATTCCATTATCTTCTTTTTTCCTACTAAGGCTGAAAGTGGAAACCCATTCCCAATTGATTTTGCAAGTGTCATAATGTCTGGTACGACCCCAAAATATTCTGAGGCACCGCCAGGCGAGAGTCTAAATCCAGTGACAACTTCATCAAAAATTAGAACTATGCCTTCCCTTTCACATATCCTCCTTAGTTTGCTAAGATAATCTTCCTCAGGAATTATCAAACCCATATTAGTTAAAACTGGTTCAACTATTATACAAGCGATATCGTTGTTCAGTTTAACCAGATTTTCTAGTGCGCTTATGTCGTTGTATGGCAACAGCAATGTTTGATTCATTGACTCTTCTAAATTACCGTCGAATGAAGTGGTTGTAGCACTTGACCCCGGATTAACTAAAACATAATCATAAGCACCATGATAACATCCATCAAATTTAACAACCTTTTTTTTCTTTGTAAAAGCTCTTGCCAATCTTATGGAGTGCATAGTTGATTCTGATCCAGTGTTCATTAGTCTTACCATTTCCATATTGGGAACCATTTCAATAATTAGTTCAGCTAGCCTGACCTCTTTTTCTGTGGGAACACAAAAAATATTGCCCTTGTCCAGTTGTGTTTTTACAGCACTAATGATATCAAAATATGCATGTCCTAGAATGATTGCTCCATATCCAAGGCAATAATCAATTAGAGTTTCATGTTCTTCTGTAATTATTTTTGAACCTCTTCCATATGAGGCGAAAAAAGGATACGGTTCATAGAAACGAACCGGACTATTAACGCCACCAGGGATTATTTCTTTTGCTCTATCAAATAGAGAAGCAGACAAACAATGATATGATAATTTTGTAACTGTTATAATTGTATCTTTAGGATCTGTTTAATATCTCTGCAATTTTCTTTGTGTGATATGATATTATGATGTCTGCTCCTGCTCTCTTTATAGAAGTTACGAACTCCATAACTATTTCATCTTCATTGACCCACCCTTCAAGCGCTGCAGCTTTAACAATAGAATACTCCCCTGAGACACTGTAGGCACATACTGGTAATAATGTACTTTGCCTTGTTTTGTAAATTAGATCAAGATAAGGCAAGGCCGGTTTTATCATTATGATATCTGCTCCTTCTTTAATATCCATCATTATCTCCTGCAATGCTTCATTTGTATTATGAAATGGCATTTGGTATGATTTCCTATCGCCAAATTCAGGGGTGGAGTGGGACGCATCTCTAAACGGGGTATATAGATTTGAAGATAATTTGGCCGAATATCCAATTATGCCCACATTGTTTAAACTATTGTTGTCCAATGCTTTTCTGATACTCTTTACTTGACCATCCATCATTGCGGATGGGGCCACAAAATCAGCTCCTGCTTCGGCATGACTTATCGCAATCCGGTCCAGAATTTTCAAACTCTCATCATTGTCTGCAACTTTATTTCTTATGATCCCACAGTGACCATGAGATGTATATTGGCACAGGCATACATCAGTTATTGTTACGATTTTTTCGCCGAAATTTTTCTTTAATGTTTTCACCGATTCCTGAACTATGCCATCCTTACGATATGCACTTGTTGCTCTGTCGTTTTTTAATTTCGGAATTCCAAAAACCAAAAATGTCTTTACCCCCAAATCACACAACTCTTGGACATTTTTGACTAGATTTTTTAGCGGGATCCTAAAGATTCCGGGCATTAACTCTATTTCTTTTGGTTCATTAATTCCTTCTTGAATAAAAACAGGATAGACAAGGTCCTTCACTGATAATCTAGTTTCTTGCAGTAAATCCCTTATTGCAGGTGTTCGTCTTAATCGTCTAAGTCGTACTTTTGGAAATCCATTGGATTCAAAATCCTCATTTTGGTTCATAATTAAAAATCCTTGATACTATGTTCAAAACATCTTCATTTTTTTCTGTACTTCCAATTTCCTTTCTGAAATTATTCATGGGTGTAGATAGAATGCCTTCAACTATTGCAAAAGACAATTGCTCCATGATTTCAAATTCTTTCATTCCTTTCTTAATACCAAGCATCCTAGCTGCTTTCGACAATTCTCTATTTCTCACTTCGTCTACTATCTTGAATATTGATACTACAAATGGTTCTGCCTTGATCTTTCTAAATAGCAGATCCATCGATTGCATTCCACTCTGAATCATTTTTTCTGCCAATATTATCTCTTCATGTCTACGCTTCAAATTTCTATCTACTATTTCCGCAATTTGATCTATATTGACTAATTTTATTCCAGATATTGTTGCAATCTTGTCATCTACAGTTCTTGGATTAGAAAGATCAAATATCATCATTCCCTCATTTTTCTTTCTACACTTGAAAATTCGATCATAGGTGATAAGATAGTACGGTGCTGTTGTAGAAACAAAGATGATATCCGTCTTATCAAAATTATGAAGAGCATCTTCAAATTTTACTGGGATGCCACCAACAGTACTGGAAAATGACTTTGCTCTCTCATAAGTTCTACTTGCAACTTCAAAGTTGACTTGTCTCTTCTTGAGTGATTTGGCAACTAGTGTTGCTCCCTCACCAGTACCAATTAGCAATACTTTCTTATTTTGAAAATCATCAAAATATTCCTCAGCCAAATTAACTGCCATCGAACCTATCGATACGCTCCCTTTATTCAAACCAGTGTTAGTTCTAATTCTACTCCCAACCTTTATTGCATGTTCAAAAATTATCGGAATAAATGAATCAACGTAGCAATTCTGGCGGGAATATTCAAAGGCCCTTTTAACTTGACCCAAAATTTGATCTTCTCCTACTACGAGGGATTCAAGTCCCGAAGTCAGCCTGAGAAGATGATGAATTGCGCCTTTGTCCTTATCAATTTCGGCAAATTCAGACAAGACTTCGAGTCCAGTAATGCTTTTCCAAGTATCAAAAATCTTATCGAGATCTATCCTATCTAGCGCTAGAAATAGCTCTACTCTGTTGCATGTTTGTAGTATGACACACTCCCGTATATCGCCACTGGTCAAAAATACTCGGTGGGCCTTTGCTATATCCTTGAACGTAAATTTTTCAAGTATGTGGATTGGAGCTTTCTTGTGAGTTACTCTCACATTCAATAGTTTTAGCTCATCGGTAATTACTAAATTCATGTTTTACCCACCTTTTCCAAATTTTTCAACATGTGTAATGCAGTCATTTTTGCTTCGTCGAGCTTATTTGATCTTAACAAATATTGGATATTTTTATCTTTTATTAATGAATACAAGAATTCCTTTCTTTCTTTCACCGTATCTAATTTTCGCTTTGCTCTTTCGCGAGCATATTCCTGTAAGTTGATGTTCCTAATATCTGAATCATTAACACTCTTATGCACCATCCTTTCTATTTTCATCCTTATTTTTCTAGCCATTATTGGACTTTTTCCAGATGTCGAAATTGCTACTTGTATCAGACCTTCAACATTCACCAGCGACGCATATGAGAAGTCACTTATTTTCGGATCATCTGCTGCATAGACAAATGCTCCAATAGATCTTCCCTTCTCTACGAGCTTTCTATTTAGGACTTTATCATCAGTTGCAGCCAAAATCAGGAAAACATTTTTGAATCCATCTAGAATTTCAACATCCTTGATTCTACTTTTTATTAATTTAATTCTTCCATCGGCCATCATTTTTTTGAGTTGATTATTTAGTCTGCTTGTTATTACTGTTATTTCGCATTCTTGGTCCAAAAGTCCGTGTATCTTACGTAGGCCTTCGGTACCCCCGCCAATTACCACAGCCTTCTTATTGTTTACATTAAGGTCGATTATCAATTAGGTGCACCTGATGTGAACTATGCATTTGATGCTCATGTCTTATTTAATCATTCCATAGCGTTTTTGGGTTGAAAGTATCCATATTTTTGGGTTGAATGAGTTTTTTACGTTCATTGAATGTATCAGATAGTATATATACCATAACGACGTTATATTTCTTTATGACCTCAGATCTGAATATGGATTATAGCAAGTATGACTTTAAGGATTCTACAGAGCTTTACGTATATTTAAGTAAGAAGGGGCTTTCAAGGGGAACAGTTGAAGAGATTAGCAAACTTAAGGGTGAACCAGACTGGATGCGAGAATTTAGATTACGCGCTTATGAAGTTTTTCTCAGTAAACCCATGCCAAACTGGGGTGGCGATCTATCACATATCGATTTTCAGAATATTTACTACTATGCTAAGGCATCTGAGAAACAAAGCAAGAGTTGGGAAGAAGTTCCAGAATCAGTAAGGAACACTTTTGAAAAATTAGGAATTCCTGAAGCAGAAAGAAAATTCCTTGCAGGAGTTGGTGCACAATACGAATCAGAGGTTGTATATCATAATCTCCGAGAAGATTTAGAAAAACAAGGGGTAATATTTGTAGACACTGATACTGCTGTAAAGAAATACCCTGATATTTTGAAGAAACACTTTGGTAAGGTTATTCCTCCTGAAGATAACAAGTTTGCAGCCTTAAACAGTGCTGTATGGTCCGGGGGATCATTCATTTATGTTCCACGAAATGTAAAGATTGATCTTCCTCTTCAAGCGTACTTCAGAATCAATGCGGAAAATATTGGCCAGTTTGAAAGAACTCTTATCATAGCTGATGAAGGCTCAGAGGTGCACTATATAGAAGGATGTACAGCTCCAGTATACGCAACTGAATCACTCCATTCTGCAGTTGTAGAGCTAATTGC
>JBHENS010000035.1:0-15728 GCA_046261955.1 Nitrososphaeraceae archaeon
ATTAAAAAATTTCCTCTCCCATCATAGGAATCTTCGCATGCTTTTAGAACTAGAGGATAATCAAATTCTTTGCAAATTTTTCTTGCCTGTTCCACAGAAGTAACTTCTTCAAATTCTGGAACTGGAATTCCTTTTGTTTTTAGAAATCTTTTTTGTCTTAACTTGTTCTGAATCGTATTTAGTACACTAGAAGCCGGATGAACTACATAACCCCTGGATTCAAGATCTTTTAGGACCAAAGAATTTGCAAGCTCGATTTCATAAGTTAACACATCTGATTTTCTTGCCAGTTCTAGAATCGATTTTTCATCTTTAAAATCACTAATAATCATTTGATCGGCAATAGTTGAAGCTGGACAAGTCTTATCAGGATCCAAATATGCAAGATTTAATGACATTCTTTTTGCTTCAATTCCGATCATTTTTCCAAGTTGTCCACCTCCTATTATTCCCAATGTAATGTCGTTGGGCGAAAGTTGAGATTTATCAAACGAGGGCTTCATCGATAGAATACAAAATTATTGGAAATTTAAAGTATCTAATATTTCTTTAAACTTTAAAAGTTTATAGATGTATTTATTGATATGAGTCTTAAAGGAAAAGTTGCTATTGTAACAGGTGCAGGAGGCGGAGTCGGAAGGTCTATCACTGAACGCCTTGTTAACGAAGGATGTAGAGTGACTCTGGTAGGTAGAGATCGCTCGAAATTGACAAAGGTTATTTCAGATAGTGATAATGCCAATAATTTACTAGCTGTTAGTGCGGACATTACCAAAGAGGCAGAAGTTCTAAATGTGATTGAACAAACTATATCGTCCTTTGACACAATTGATATCCTTGTAAACAATGCAGGCGTCCTAAACGACCCAATCCTGTTTCACATGATGAGTGAAGATCAATGGGACAATCTTATTTCCACAAATTTGATAGGGACTTTTCAGATGACTAAAGCAGTTCTACCACTATTAATGGAAAAGAAAATTGGAAATATTGTCAATATCTCGTCGGTGTTGGGGATAAGAGCAATACCAAATGTTCCTCTGTCCATTTACGGCGCTACTAAAGCTGGTATCATAATGTTTACAAAGAGTATCGCAGTTGAGTATGGACCATATGGTATTAGATGCAATTGCATTGTACCATCTACAATTAGGAGCCCCATGATAGAACCTTATCTACAAGATGAGAAATCTAAAGAGTTACTGGAGTCGTCATTTCCCATGAGGAGGATAGGAAATACTAGTGATATTTCAGGTGCAGTTGTTTATCTGTGTTCAGATGATGCAAATTGGATCACTGGAACAACTTTGACCATTGATGGTGGCTACTCTGCAAAATAAAAAAGGACAAAAAATAATAAGATTGAAAAGAAGATTGCTTACTAATTCAGCATTTCAAGCCAGATCTCCTCTCCTTTATCAATGGGATTATCTTTTCAACTATTATTTCATGAAAATTATCTGTTCCTGCATCAAGAGAAAGCATTATCACAAATGATAATTTTCTATTTTCATCGGTTACTGGAATAGTAGCTCGTATAAGTTTGGAATAATGAGAACTAGCATACTGTATCTTGCCCAGTAAGACTTCCCATCTAAGTCTTGTAAATTGTCTCGTCGCTGCAGTGATAGCATATTGAGCTCTCTCTTCTGAAGAAAGTAGTGACTTGATACCTTTGCGATGACTAATATGTAATATTATGCCATCTTCATTCGTAATCCCCGCAGATCTAATTGAGGTATCAACCTTAATTATCTCTTGACATAACGTCTTGAATACTGAATTTTTCAATAGAAAAAAATTAGCAAGCGGTAATTTTAATGTCTTGATTTTTGTATCCTTCTTCCAAGCAAAATATTTTGCAGACTGAATACATCATAGAGTAACTAACTTTACTTTCACCATAATTAGTAAAAAAGAATTGCGGATACTTATGAGCCCATCATACCGGGCATTTTTATAGGTGTCCGATATCCTGTGGTTATGTTTATACCGTTGTCTGCAACTATCTTAACAAGATTCAAGTTACTTCCTTCTGGGGGTGAAAGTGAAATTTTTTCTCCAGGATTGATAGATTGGATAGTTTCGGTTTTAATTCCATAATCAACTACAATATGGGTAACAGGCTGTTTCCCTACATTTGTTAATATGATCCTGCTACTCGTGAAAAGAGATTGGTCCTCTCTCATGGCGTCAACTTCTATGGAATAATTAGGGCGATGATAATATTGAATAATCATATACGAAAGAAAAGACAGAGAAACAAATCCCGCAATGCAAATGAGAATCAAATTTAGTCTTTTCAAATCCAAATTAATTGAATTTTCAGATATTTAAGCAGTTAAGCAATTGTCTTACTTGAAAATCAAAAGTTCTTGTTTGATTCAGATTTAATTTTCTGAATCTCCCTTTACTTCAGATCGTGTCCTGAATACAGGTTTTATACCCAAGGGCTTGTAATTTCCAGTAGAACATGAAAAACACAATTCTTTTTCATCAATACCAATTGCTTGTGCAAGTGTAATAGTATCATTGTAAATTACTTTATCTGCGCCAATACTCTTTGCAATTTCAGCTTCAATATCATCATCCCCGTTTTTCTGATTCTGGAAGGCCAAAAGTTCATCTTGTGATGGAAAATCGATTCCCGCGTAGCAGGGATATTTTATCGGTGGAAAAGTAACTATGAGTGATATTTTTGAGGCTCCTGCCGAGCGCAAAATCTTGATAATGGACTGCGAACTTGTGCCTCTGACTATGCTGTCGTCAATTACAACCACACTTTTTCCTTTAATGACTTCAGGTATTGGAATAATTCCTTTGTTAATTTCAATTCGCTCTCCGTGATATGGTTCAATAAAACTTCTCATAGAGCCCTTTTTTCTATATCGATCTTTCAATAATCCCTCTTCAAAATGAATTCCCAATTCTTCAGCGTATCCCAATGCTGCTGGTCTCGCTGAATCAGGAACTGGAATAACCACATCAGCATCGAGAACAGGATATTTTCTTGCCAAATAGTGTCCCATTTTTTTTCTTGCTTCATACACATTAATACCTTCAATAGTACTACTTGGATGGGCAAAATATGTAAATTCAAAAGCACAATGTGAATGATATTCACTGGTAGAAAATTGTTGCCTTTCAATTCCTTTTGAACTAAGTTTCAACAATTCTCCAGGTTGGATATCTCCAAGAAGTCTACCTCCCACGGTATCAATAGCACATGATTCAGAAGATATCATATACGTATTGGTTTCTTCAATGTGACCCAATACAAATGGTCGGAATCCGCGTGTATCGCGAACTGCATAAACAGACCCGTCATCGGTTAAAAGTGTAAAACAAAATGATCCTATCATTTCCTCCTTTAATACACGTAAGGCCTGAACCATGTTATCATTCTTTTCGAGATGCATCATCAATCTTTGCGCAGCAAGTAAAGTGTCGGTCATTGTTTGCGGTGAAAAAGTGCATCCACCTACCATGTTGGACAATTCTTCAACATTTGCTATGGTGCCGTTATGTGCTATGCAAAGATCTTTTATTTTTAATGGTTGTGCATTCTCCAAATTACTCTTTCCGAAGGTCGAATATCTAACATGACCGATAGCAGCATGAGAATTGAATTTACTGACAATACTCTTAAAATTTCTTGAAGCCGAAACCAAACCTAAACTCTTGTATGGCGATTTAGCGGGCACTGCAAAACCCCAGGCTTCCTGACCTCTATGCTGGAGAGCTCGTAAGGAATCAATTACATAAGGCATTACATTATGGCCATCCAGTGAAAAAAAACCAACAACTCCACAATTCTCATGAACCATTAATGATCATTTCTTCGAGATGGATTTAATTAAAATTTACTCCACATAAATTTGTGACTAAGTACCATCCATGGTGTTATTCATTTTATTGTAGTTACGAATCAAATCATCGTTTGATAAATTTATTATTTCTTTGCCAGAGTAGTGAAGATTCAGAGTCTTTGTTGGGTTAGTTTTTCCTATTTCTGAAAAAATGCACTTTCTTTTACTCAATATTCTCTTCAACCTGTCGGGCTGACTAGTACCTATTATGAACCTTGAATGGCTTTCAGAAAAGAGTAGATAGTCATGACGTGAGCAATTATTTGGAATTTTCTTCAAATCTATGTTTATTCCCAGATTTCCTGAAATGGCCAATTCAGCCAATGCCGTTCCAATTCCACCTTTGGAACAATCATGCACAAAATCAATTAATCCCTTCTCTATTAGGTCTAACACAGCTAACCTGTTTTTCTTGTCGGTTTTCAAATCTACCTTAGGTACGCTCCCATACGTTTGGCGATCAATTAGCTCAAAATATTCAGAGCCACCTAATTCCTCACTTGTTTGACCCAAAATGAATAAAGTATTTCCAATTATCGAGATATTGTTGGTTATATGAGATCGGTCTTTAATCAAACCAATAGTACCAATTACTGGTGACGGTTTAATAGGGGAATTCATTGTTTCATTATAAAAACTGACCTTTCCACCTACGACTGGAATTTTCATATATTGACAAAAATCTATTATGGCTTTTATTGATTTTATAAACGTCCAGTATATTTGGGGATTTTCAGGACTTCCAAATTGGAGATGATCTATTATGCCAATGGGTTGAGCACCAGTACATGCCACATTTCTGCACGCTTCAGATAAGCATCCTAGCATTCCCTGATAAGGATCAAGATAACAGTGTTTGGAATTTCCGTCTAGTTTGATAGACACAAATTTGTTGTCATTTACTCTTATAACCGATGCGTCTGTACCGGGTTTTATCACAGTTCTCAAACCCACTTCATGGTCATACTGTTGGTAGATCCACTCCTTATTACCAATGTTAGGATTTGCTAGCAAACGTAACAAAATGTTGTTGTAATTCTTAACCTTGGCTAATTTAATTTTCCTTTTTAATCTATTCAAATAGTCTGGTTTTCTTGCTTTCCTTTTAGATAATGGAGCATTTACCATTAGATTACAGGAGATATTGGCTATCGGTATGCCATCATAAAGGATTTTGAGATTATCATGACCACTTACTTTACCAATAATTGAATACGTTATGCCAAATTTTGCGAATATGTCAGCAAATCTAGATAATCTTTCCTTATTGATGATGTAAACCATTCTTTCTTGTGATTCTGAAATCATTATTTCATTTGGAGATATATCATCTACTTTGGTATGTACAGTGGATAATTCAATCTCAAACCCTTTTTCAACCAGATGAGATAATTCAGACAGACAACAAGACAATCCTCCACCACCAAGATCCTTTGTAGCATTAATACAGTTACTATTAGTTGCCTCAATTGTAGCTTCAATCAATAATTTTTCTAAAAATGGATCAGGAATCTGAACAGCAGACCTATCTTCTTCATTGTCCAGTAATTTTGAAGCAAATGATGCTCCTCGGATTCCATCTTTTCCTGTAGGATTGCCCGCAAGGACTATTAGATCACCTTCCTCTGCATGATTGGAAATAATTTGATCTCTTTTACCAAGTCCTATTGCAGCAACGTCGACTAAACAATAGTCTTTGAAGGAATTATCAAATTCAATATCTCCTCCGACAGTGGGAATCCCAATGCAATTGCCATAATCAGCAATTCCCTTCACAACGTTCTTAAATAACCACTTTGACTTTGACGACTTGCTCTCCTTATCTAATGAGGAGAATCGTAAAGCATCAAGTAGTGCAATAGGTCTGGTACCCATTGAAATAATATCTCTTATTACTCCGCCTACTCCTGTGGCAGCACCTCCGTAGGGTTCAACTGCAGATGGATGGTTGTGGCTTTCGATGTGAATAGTTATAACATCATCATCTCCAATATCCAGTACCCCAGCATCATATCCTGGACCAACTATTACCCTTTTACCACGTGACGGTAATGATCTTACATATTTTCTTGATGATTTATATGAACAATGTTCAGACCATTCGGCATCTATCATGTCAATTTCAAGCAAATTAGGATCTCTTCCCAATTTTCTTAACAAGTAGACTTCTTCTTCTCTAGTAAGCATTATGTATCATTTATTCAGTTTTTTAAATAGGACGATAAAAAATTTTTTAAAGATAGGAATATCAGTGCTGCATTGCTGCTTGTTTGATCGGGTGATAAGATTGGTTCTGATGCCCGTTCGGGATGCGGCATGAGCCCCATGACATTTCCTTCCTTATTACAAATTGCTGCAATCATTTCAGTAGAACCATTTGGGTTTTGATCTTTATATTTGAAAACAATCTGATTGTTTTCATTCAGATCATGGAGTTTATCATCACTTATTACATATCGCCCTTCTCCGTGCGCAATAGGGATACTGATCCGATCATTTAACCTGAACAAATTAGTAAAAGGTGTGTTGACATTCAATACTTCCATTTCTAACCACTTACAAGAAAATTTTAATTTGACGTTTTTTACCAAAGCTCCAGGTAGCAATCCAGCTTCAACTAGTATTTGAAAACCATTGCAAATCCCAAGAATTGGTAATCCTTCATTAGCTTTTATCTTTATAGCTTCCAGTATCGGACTTTGTGCTGCTATAACACCTGCACGCAATCTATCGCCATAAGAAAAGCCTCCTGGTAATATCAAGGCATCATAATCTTCTATTGATTTTTCCGTGTGCCAAACATATTCAGCATTTACCCCCACAACATCATTCAGAACATAATGTACATCTCGGTCGCAATTACTTCCTGGGAAAACAACTATTCCTGTCTTCACTTAAAATCTACCCTATCTGTTGCATATTAGTAATTTTAATTTATTTGTAGGTTGAGACATTTCAAAGTTGTTTTAAATTAATATCGATTATTCTAAAACGTTATTTTGAGACTAGAGACTTAAGTTTTTATCTTGATGATTATTTAGATTGAATATTGAACGATAGAGTCCAGGATATAATGACAAAGAAAGTCATATCAATCGATGAAGGAATCACTGCTCATGAAGCAGCAAAAATTATGACTGAAAAACGCATAAGCTCTCTTATCGTCGAACGAGAAAACGTTCCTGTCGGCATAATCACTGAAAAGGATTTTGTAAAGAAAATCTGTATCAAGGACTTAGTATCTTCGAAGGTTAAGGTAGGTACGATAATGTCAAAAATACAGACATACGCAAGTCCTGACACGCCTGTAGAAGTAGCCGTACAAAGAATGGTCAATCATAAAATACGTAGGTTGCCTATAGTTTCGGATGGCAAGGTAGTTGGTATCGTCTCGGTTACTGATCTGGCAAGACAGCTAAGAACCCTATTGCTAGTAGATGGTATATTGTCAGAGGAAACTTGAGTATTAAAAGAAAAAAAGAAATGTGCCTTAGGCAAAATATAATAATTACAGAGTTCTTTTGTTCAACGTATGAAAAAATATCTTGCCTTTTCTTTAATCATTATTTCACTTGTAATAATTGTGCAACATAATCTACTATATGCGCAACCCTTATTAAGAGATCCTAATCTAAGAGTCGATTCTTTCGTAAGTGGTATTTCATTTCCAACGAGTATGTTGTTCTTAGATGAGAATAATATTTTAGTTTTAGAAAAAGAGGGAAATGTTAGACTTGTTAGCAATGGGATGCTCCAGCCACAACCCTTAGTATCTCTAACTGTTGATAGTAGGAACGAACGGGGATTATTGGGAGTAGAAAGAGTTGGTGAAAACGTATTCTTGTACGCTACGGTAAAAGACGGTGAGTTAATAAATAGGATATACAAGTATACTTTAGCAGCAGGTGCAGAACTAACGAATGAGGAAGAATTTATGGATCTTCCAGGAACACCGGCTACTAATCATCAAGGAGGCAAACTGGCTGTAAGTAATGATGGATATCTTTATTCAGTAACTGGGGAGCTACAAAGAGATGGGAAAGATCAAAATATCGTCAATGGTCCTGATCCAGATTTTAGTGGGGCAATCTTGAAAATAAATCCAAATGATGGATCACCCGCGCCTAACAATCCTTTCCAAGGTGACAATCCCAATGACCCCTTAAACTGGTATCAGGCTTATGGAATAAGAAATAGTTTTGGGCTTGGGGTTGATCCTGTTACAGGAACCTTATGGGACACGGAAAATGGAGAGCAATCACACGATGAAATAAATTTGGTAAGTCCCGGTTTTAATAGTGGATGGAAACTTACAATGGGACCTATTTCAGATAGCGGAATAACCCAGAATGATTTGGTAAGCTTCCCAAATTCAAGTTATAAGGATCCAATTCTGAGCTTTGTAGATTCCTTTGGTATTACGGATATCGAATTTTTGAACTCAGATAAACTAGGAGCCGAATACTCCAATAATGCGTTTGTGGGAGACATTGGTTATGGAAATGTGTATAGATTTGAATTAAATGATGACAGGACAGACTTTAATTTAGATTCACCAGGATTAGATGATCGTGTTGTAGACAATGATGACGAATTGGCTTCTATACTGTTTGGAGAAGGTTTTGCAGGAGTAACTGATATCAAGACAGGACCTGATGGATTCCTTTACGTGCTTTCCTTTGATGATGGTACAATCTACAGAATAAGTTAAGCACATTGACTAAATATTTGGGTGTCAAAAGGAGATACTCTTTCTTTAACTCTTTTGTCTCTGTAGCTATTTAGCTGGTTTCAATTTGAAAAATACTTATTTTCTGACCCGCTAGGATAGCGTTCAATATTTTTCTACCACTTTCGGATCTCTTGTCAATTTTTATTCTTGATTTCTTTCCCACCTGATTTGCACAAATAAATTCATCATCAATATACAAATTTACTTTGTTACCAATTGTTTGTTCGTCTAATTTTATGACAACTCCATTGCCTGCCTCGTTTATTTCAAAAAATAGTTCCTTACCAAGAGCTGGAGTTTTCATTTCCACGTCTATTCTTACACCAAGCATTTCTTCAAGTTCACTTATGGTCGATCCACCTTTTCCGATTATCCTGGGAATTGTATCTTTTTGGACCTTGATTCTAACTTTATTGTCTGATATGATGGATATCTCTGGATTGGGATCAAAACGGCGAATTACATCTTTTATCTTTGACTCTGCAAGTTTATAGATATTGTTTTGATTTGCTTCGTTATCTGGGTCAACGGGTACTATGACATTTTCTTCACCATATGTATAGATCTCATATTCCGTTTGACCTGTGGAGAAATCCTTGACTTCTACAACCGGCCTTGCAAGATCAGCCTCTGTCATCTTATAAGGTACTTTAACAGTGAGCGAAATTTCATAAACCTTCTTTATCATTCCCGCATCCATAAATATGATGGTATCAAGAATTTGTGGTATCATTCCTAATTCAATTCTTCCAATGAATCTCTGTACCGCATCCAAGGGTTTGCTTGCATGGATAACTCCTATCATACCAACTCCTGCTAACTTCATGTCCGAAAAAACTTGAAAATCTCTATACCGCCTTATCTCATCAAAAATGGTATAGTCAGGACGTACAAGCAACAAGATATCAACTGCGTTTTCGAAGCTTCCTTCAAGAGGTCCGTATTGAGTTACTTCTTTGGGTACTTGCAAATCTCTAGGAGATTCAAATGTCTTTACAATCTTATTTTGAGTAACATAAAATTCGGCGAGACTACTTGCCAGCGTACTCTTGCCGGATCCAGGAGGTCCTGCGATTATTATTCCTTCGACATCTGATGTCAATCGCGTTAATAACTTTTCACTCAGTCCATAGTCTTCAAGTGTCAACTTTGCAATTGGTCTTACGATCGTAATTTCTTGCCCGTCTGAAAATGGTTCTTTAGTTATCGCAATTCTGTATGTGCCTAATTGAATAACAGTTGCTCCATCCTTGTTAATCTCCGTGAATCCTTTTTTTGATCTTGATTGTTCCAAAATATCCTTGGTTATTTCATAGATCTCTCCTGCAGAGAGTTTCTTTTCTTCTAGACGTATTAGCTTCAAGTTACCTGGTACTCC
The DNA here is from genome assembly GCA_046261955.1 of Nitrososphaeraceae archaeon. Lineage (GTDB taxonomy): Archaea > Thermoproteota > Nitrososphaeria > Nitrososphaerales > Nitrososphaeraceae > TA-21. Next base: position 9,980 of record JBHENS010000035.1, read on the forward strand.
TTTTTTTGCAAACGGACAAGTACCTTCCTTTAAATGAATACTCATGGTGTCATTATCAAAGTATTTTTCAAACTGTAGATTTGAATCTTCTTTTGAGGAACTAATATGAATTGATTTAATACCGTGAGCTTCGGATACCAGATGCTGAACATAGTCACATGTAATCAAAGTTGCGTCATTTTCTAGAGCTATGTCTTTTATTATAGAATCAATTCTTCCATGTTTAGCCAATTTAATTTCTTCAATTGTTGGTCTGGTTCCGCTAAATTCCAGATTTATTTTTCTAGCTTTGCATAAATCCCTTATCTTTTTTAATTCAAGCAATCCTTCTATCCCATGCGACTTGTTCGTCGATGCCTGTGCCTGAAGTTCGTCCAGAACAGCTATAGGGATGATAATCTGGCTATTTGATTCAATTTTATCATTTATGATTTGTGGAACCTTGCCATCAATTATTACACTGGTATCTAAAACGAATTTATCGGTCATCTAATTAGAGTACAACTTCTAGATTAATGTGCTTTATCATAAAATTGGAATAAAAAATTGGAATAAGTTGTCAGGTTTAGTCACAATTAATTTTATCATTCATCAACATAAAATATGGTTTGATTATTTCCGTCATCTGGTTGTGCGATAATATTCAATATCATATTAGTAATTTTTTCTTCATCTGCCTCGCGACCTTCAATATTTCCAGGAAGCAGCAAGTATTGTCTTATGTTCGATTTTATGACATCGCGTAATTCTTGATTAACAGTTGCATTGAAGGGTCTTAGAGCGCCTCTAAATATTTCTGACCTTGCTCGAACAACTCCAGAAATCTTATCTCCAACAGGCGAATCCGGACCTACTACGATTATTGATCCCATTGACCCCTTAAATAGAGACGGTTCACAGACTGCTCCTGGAGGGGCCATGTGGGTTACAGACTCTCTAGTTATCAATGCCGGTACAAACAAGTAGTCCTCGACCAGATGATCCCATTGCATCCTATCAAGGGACCTTAACGCAACGTCATAATCATGCTCACCAGTCAACAAAACTACTCCATCAATTGCAGAGAATTTTTCTGAAATCACTCTAAATATTCCCTTTACTGCATCCTCATTTGCTAGATTTACAGAATGGGAATGATACTCCTTATAGTAACTTAAGTCTTTACTATCTTTTGTGAGAATCACCAATTGCTTGATTTTGTTAACAAGAGAATTTGCAATGATTTTTGCACGTTTAAGATCTTTTTCTGCTGAAGAATTTATTATCAGGACGATAACTTTATCCGAAATATACACGTCCTTCTGATGAATGTATGTTCCTATTATTGGCCTCGTTGGATAAAATACTCTATCGTTTGGGACAACTCTACCATTCAATAACTTGCTCATTTTTTCAGATGATAGGTTTAGAACCATTTCTGCAACTTGATCCTGTGAAAGAAATTCCTTGTCAACTATCATTTTCTTCGTATTCAGTTGTATCTTTTCAGCAATTTCCTGAGTTTTTGACAATAGCTCTCTGAGCGTTGAAGTAAGTTTAGTTTTATCATCTTGATTTTTTATCCTTTCACTAAATACGTCTTGTAGAATCATGTCCATTTCTCTGTCTATGACCGTCTGATCCTCTCCTAATACATTCAATAGCTGTTGCAATATTTTTTCTATTTCAATAGATGATAGTCCAGGAAAACCTCCAATACGCAAGAATTCCGCAGCTGCCTTTGGATAAACAGTTTTGTAGATACGATCCGAATGAACTGGTCCCGGATTAGTAGCTATTGATTGTATTCCATCAGGGACTAATTCCCACGCAAAGGCTTCAGCTAGTCTATTTTTTGCCCCTTGAGCACTTGTGTAAGGAGTTCTGAATCTATAAGGTCGCTGTTCATACTTGTTTTCTTCTGTGAAAAATGTAGATATGGTAATAACTTTAGAGTCTTTTCGCATGTTCTCAATGGATTTTAGGGTGGTCCAAAATGTACCTGTTAAATGTATCATTACACATTCTTTGAATTCAGCAAAATTTGAATTCGTAAACAGCTTTACCGGTCCTGAAACTCCGGCATTATTTACGAGAATATCGACAGGTCCTATTTCCTTTGATATGGTACTGAACATATTCGTTATTGCTATTTCATCTGAGACATCAACTCCCGGAAATATCCTAATTTTTCCTTTGCCTCCTGTACTGGCCACTATCTTTTGTAATTCAGAGCGTGTTTGTTCTAAAGGTTCTTTTCTTCTCCCAAGTAAAATTATGGTGGCACCATTTTCAGAAAATCTCCTTGCAATGGCCTGACCTATTCCAGTTCCGCTACCCGTGACTACTACAACTTTATCCGCAAACTTAGAATCATCCAAATAAGAGTCCATCCCCTTTAGGCATAACTTGAAGGCATATCTAATACACTATTAAATATAACGAGGATTGGCAAGCTGTTACCGAAAATTTGAAAATTTTATAAAATAAATAGCATATGAACAATTTTCACACAATTTATTTATCAGTGGAAAAATACAAAAAGCATGAATGAAGATCATGCAGCGGATCCTAATACCATTCATGAAGATTCGGAAGAATCTGACACTATTAAAATCTTAAATCTAAATGAAATATTTGCTTCACAAATGAATAAGAAAGGGTTGACTGTTGAGGCAGTGCCAAGAGGTACGTTAAACTTGGAGCGCGAAGAGTATTATAATAATGATATCGGCTCAAATCCGAGGTTTATTACCAATCATGGTTGTATCAAGATAAAAGACAAGGAAATAAGCATGATTCAGATTATCCAAAGATACTAACTAACTAACTATGCCTGGACACATTGAATTTTATCAGTAGATTTATTTCAAGAGATCAAATCTATTTTAACGTCTTGCTATCAGTCAGTTCTTTCATTTTAAATCAGGCTACAGGAGGCATGTCATCTTGGGGTAAGATTTAAGCTCTCCACCAATCGAAACCAAGGAAGTAAACTTTTCGAGGTTTCATCGATGTGATTGCCAAAATAAATTGCTTCTTTACCGTAGTTGCCAACCTTCCGGCTAATACTATTCCAGTAGCCGTAATGTCTTGTTGATTATCTACAACCTGAACCAGAAATGGCGCATGGTCAATGCCTGGACCGTGCTCATATACAGCAAAATCACAACCAAACTTGATACCCGGAGAAACAATATACCCGACGTCTCTTAATTTTTTGAATACCAAATATTTGATGTCAAAATCGACATATTGTTTTCTACAAATCTCTTTCATTTCCTTTAAAATAATCCGTTCTCCGTCAACATTATTTACCGTAAGTAATTTTGATTCTACTAAATAACATCCTTCAATGAGATCTAGAATAAGGGGGGTTTCAAAATCAATTCCCTTTGGTTTATAGATACCGAGAGGTTTCCCATAATAGCCAAGAGAAAATATTGACCGCGAATCGTCAATGTCCCATATGATTATTCTGCTCTCTACGAGCGTACCTGAAAAAGAACCCATTACATACTCAGAGCAAGTATTGTGAGAGAGTCTGACGCTGCTTGACATTTATCTGCCATTCCCTCTATCCCCTCTACTGCATCCTTTACGAGAAGAAGATCTTTTGTATTCGGAATTTCATTCAAAGCTTTAATCACTACTTTTCTGTAGGAATTATCAACCTTTCTTTCAATATTTTGTACTTCTTGTGCAATCTCAATAGTACTTGAAGGATTCATGCTCAGAGCTCGGGCCATTTCATTTAGCTTAAAAATCGCTTCTACGACCATGTTAATGAGTTCACTGATATCCTCATCAAATTTGCCTTTTTTTAGCGTGGTAATTTTGATATTCGAGAGTCTAAACGCTATACCAGTTATATACCCTGCTATATCATCAATAATATAGGCAGTTCTAAGAACATCCTCTCTATACACCATAAGACTTCCTGTATCCGAAATTTCCCTGGTCATCTTCCTTCTGAGGTTTTCTACTTCTTCTCCTGCATTTTTCATCCTAACTAAGTATAATTCAGTCTCCGTATTGGTGCCCTTAATTAGAGAATCAGTTAACGATGACAAATCTCTTGCTGCATTTAACATATGGGTAATTTCATCGTGCAAAACAGACAAGGCCTTTCTTTTAGCCTGTACTTCTAACTCTCCGTTATACATATACCGATTAAGAACGTTCAGACATTTTTAATCCTTTTCAAATTGTTTTACCGCATAAATTAGAAATTGTAAAAGTTGATTGATAGTGTACAGGTATATGGGAAGTTTTCAATACCCAACAGTATTGAGATACTAACTTGTCCTATTTGCCCATGTAACTACAGTGAAGGTGCTTACTGCTGACCCAATCATCCCTGCTATCAATGCGCCTATTACTGCCTGATTCACAAATTTTGGCATCGACGTAGCAAACCATTCTGCAATTCCTGGGAGCGAAAGATACCCAGCAAAACCAATTCCAAAGCCGATTAACCAAAATACGAAAACTGCAAATCCTCTAGACAATTCTTTTCATCTCCATGCAGTTTATTCCTGATAATGTCATGAGCCTTTGGTAATTCATGGGCAATTTCTGTAAAAAATGTATTAAATTGCGAATGTCAAAAAATGTGCATTTGACGCATCACTGATTTAATACAAATTATGATTATTTGTAAAAGATGAGAATATGATAAAATCTACAAAATCAAAAAGTCCTTTTTCAGGATAATTCAAACTTATTTAACCGGATATTTTAGATACTAGAGTAATTGAGATTGATATTGTTAGGTTTTGGAGTGGTTGGCCAGAGCTTTGTCAAATTATTGGTATCACATTCGACGGATCTCTATAATGTATTTGGCATAAAACCCAAAGTAGTTGCGTGTGCAGACAATGGCGGAATTGTAACTTGCGATCAAGGCCTAGATCTGGACAGACTGCTAAATGTCAAAAAGAATAAGAAATCTGTCGTCCAGTATGGACTACGTGAAAGTACCTCAGAAATAGTGGATGTAATTGAAAACATGGACGCGGAAGTTGTTATCGAATTAACTCCAACCAATATTACTGACGGAGAACCAGGAAAAAATCATATTATCACAGCTATGAAATCTGGTAAGAACGTAATTACAGTAAACAAGGGTCCTCTTGCCCTGGAATTTCCTTCATTGATAGAGCTGGCCGAATACAATAGAATTGCTTTCAAGTTTAGCGGAACGGTCGGAGGGGGAACGCCGATTTTAGAATTTGCTAAAAGATGCTTGAAAGGCGACAGAATCATATCCTTTGAGGGAATCCTTAACGGTACAACAAATTATATCCTGAGCAAAATGTACGAAGGGTTAAATTTCTCACAGGCCCTCCGAGATGCTTCGGAAAAGGGATATGCTGAAAAAGATCCCACACTTGATATTGATGGATATGATGCAGTGGCAAAATTGGTAATTGCATCAAATTTTGTAATGAATTTGAAATCTACAATAAACGATGTTAGAAGAACGGGTATTAGGGATATACAAGCCTCCCAAGTTGTCAATGAACGAAAAAAGGGAAATGCAATAAAGCTGATTGCAAGTTGTGATGGAAAAAATTTAATCGTTGAACCAAAGCCAGTTTCTACGAAGGATCCAATCTGTGTAGACGGTATTCTTAATGCTATTACATTTACATGTCAGCATTCCGGTCAACAAACAATTATAGGCAAAGGAGCCGGAGGCATGGAAACTGCAAGTTCAATTTTGCGGGATTTGATAGATATCAGGAGCATAATACGATCATAAATT
>JBHENS010000036.1:0-15660 GCA_046261955.1 Nitrososphaeraceae archaeon
GATTAAGGGATGAGCCAAGATGAAGATCCGGAACTTGCAAGAATTAAGGCCCGAAAAATGAAACAATTGAAAGAGAAAGCTGCATCAATCGAGAAAATTAAGGAAGATGAGATAAAAACGAACATCACAAAAATAGACGATAAAGAAATACTACTAAAATACTTGTATGACAGAGCGGATGAAGTACTTCGATTGGCGGAGTCACAATTTCCAGTTCAAACAAAAATCATAGTAAAGAGAATTGTAGAATTGATTAAATCCGGCGATATAGATTCCCTCATATCAGGAGGCGAATTGTTGGCAATATTCCGTTCTGTGGGATTACGTATTCGAGTTGATACTAATATTAGAATTGAAGATCATGGAAAGTACATCTCATTTGGAGAGAAATTAAAGGAAGGAATTTGAATTGATGTTTGAAAAAATGATTTTATTTAAAAACAATATTGCCAAATTCTAGAACTGATCAAACCAATGAATTGAAAAATAATGTTACCAGAAAAAAATCACTCAGCAGTTTTTAGTGGACCTAAGAATTTTGAAATTAAGGATTTGCCTATATCTAGTAAAGATAGTAATGTATTACTAAAGACTCTGTCATGTGCAGTTTGTGGATATGACGTTCGAGTGTTTAAAGAAGGTCATACAAAAGTTCGACCTCCGATTGTTTTGGGACATGAGATATGCGCAAGAACCTTGAATACACTACATTTACCAAATAATCAGATTATTCCTGAGGATAGAAGAGTCATTGTTTCCCCACTAATACCATGTTTAAATTGCCATCATTGCAGCGCAGGCTATTTTAATTCTTGTAATAACCTTAACGAAATTGGATCAAGTATTAACGGTGGATTTGCTGACTACATAAACATTCCTCAAAATAATATACTAATTAATGGTATCATTCCTATTGCAGATAACATACGTGATGATGAAGCATCACTTATAGAACCTTTATCTTGCTGTCTGAACGCACACCTGAATTTCAATATTCCAATTAGTGATGAATTCGTTATAATTATCGGAGATGGCCCGATTGGATTAATCCACCTACAAATATCAAAACTGTATGGTGCGAAGACTATTGTTGTTGGCAAAATTCCATCAAGATTGAATGAAGCAAAATCAATTGGTGCAGATATTGTTCTTATGAATAATGATCCTGAGGAATCAATAAGAAAAATATGGGAATACACATACGGAAAAGGAGGAAAATTAGTTGTTGTGGCTACTAGCAATCCTGAAGCAATAGACCTGGCCCTAAACGTCGCCGGAAAAAATTCACTTATTAGTTTATTCGCAGGAATGTCTAGGAATAAAATTTTACGAATTGATCCAAACTTACTTCATTATAATCAAATAGCTTTAAGTGGTAGCTTTAGTTCTACTCCCAGGGTAATGAAAAAGGCAATGGATTTGGTGCATGAACAAAAGATTGATTTGAAGAGGCTGATTACACATAGATTTTCACTTGAAGAAATTGACAAAGCATTTGAAGTAACTGAGGCTTACAACGGATTAAGGTCAGTAATAAATTCCTTTTAATGTCAATTTACTGTCTTGGTCGTCTCTGGTACAAGCTCATATTTGGATTTATACCCTCTGGGATTTATCATGAGTCCATTGTAATTAAAGGTTGACGAGTTGCCTACAATTACAGTTGTAATCATTCCTAACATATCATTGTAATCAAGCAATTTCTCTAATGTAGTAACTACTATCTTCTGACTCTCGCGGAATGCACCCTTGACAATCGCAACAGGTGTTTCTGGTTTTCGATATTTGAGAAAAATGTCTCTCGTATCCTGAAGCTGATGTATCCTCTTCTTGCTAGCAGGGTTATAGATTACAGTTACATAATCCCCTAATGCAGCAGCCTCAACTCTTTTGACAATAATTTCCCAGGGCACAAGTAGATCACTCATGCTTACTACTGCAAAATCAGTCATCAAAGGAGAACCAACTAGTGCGGAACAAGAGTTTAAAGAAGACACACCTGGAACACATTCAACATGAATTCCTTCGTTATGTTTCCATTTCTTGTCAGCAAGAATTTCATATATTAGACCTACCATCCCATAAATTCCAGGGTCTCCTGATGAAACCAATGAGACTATTCTTCCCTTTTCAGCAAATTCTATGGCTTGATTGGCTCTATCAACTTCTTGAGTCATGGGATATCGGTAAACTTCTTTACCTTGAATTAGATCTTCTATTAGTGAAACATAGGTTTCATATCCTACTATTATTTCGCTTTCTTCTATAACTTGTTTAGCCCTGAAGGTCATATGATCATGATGTCCTGGACCAACGCCTACCACATACAATCTTCCCTTAGTATTTTGCATATCTACATTACAGACTCTAGAATAATATAATATTTTATCTAATTTTGATAGTCTTAAAAGTGATCTCACATATTCTATTGACTCATTTATCTGCTTAGATAGAAAATATTAAAATGGAATCCATATTATTGTTATAATATGGCAGTTTTGGACGAATTCACTAAAGTACTATTGGACAAAATAATAAACAATGTAATATCATGCCTTCCGCTGATAGAAAATATGTTCAAAGATCAAAATAAGGAGCTAAGCAAAGATATTGGAATAACAAATAGGAAGGACTTTATTTTGGGCGCTGTTTGGTGTATAATCTTAGAGAAGTACATTATTACTTGCTATCTTCACACGGGTAAGACTATTAATTATGAAAATGGAGTGGAAATAAGTAGGTATGTTTTGACTAAAATTTCGAAATCAGAACATTTAATGTCAATTAAAAATGGATAGCCAAAGATCACTGTTTGGTGGCACAATGATTTGAGTAACCTGCTGCGATATACTTGATCAGATTGTTTAGTCTCAGTTTCATGAAAATTTAATTAACGGAATGCACAAATTCATTTTCTAAATTGGAAAAAAGTCTAGAGTATCCAGAATTCTTCAAGCTGGGTATCACTATAATTTATGCAATCGTAATTGCATCGAGTATTGATGCATCAAAGACTATTTTTATTCCGTTTTATTCGATACCGGCGAACCTTCTAAATGCGACGATTGTTTTTTATGGATACTTCATCATAATAACAGGTTGGATTGAATATTATTTCCATATGCAAAAATTTCAAGACCTAAAGAAGTCTGGATTAGGAAGATTTGTAATAGACATAGGAATACTGTTTCTATTCTATTATATCATAATTGCAGGAAGTAATGAAAGCGCGGATTATTTGATTCCTGATGTTTATTTATTCGTCACGCCTCTGATTTTTTTCTTTTTGACTCTAAAAGATATGTATAGATTTGGTAACTACCCAAATGAAAATTTACTCAAGTATAGGAATTTGTCTAGGAACTTTCTTTTTGTTTCTATTATAATTTCATTGTCCTATCTTGCAGAGACATACGCAACAGGCTTTCAATCTTTTGGGGCTTTTGCATTCTATAGAGACTTGATATTTGCATTTTTGATTCTTACACTTGTTGTTATCTACAGGATAATGAGATGGCACGAAATCAAGAAGCTTCTGCAACTTCCTGAGTGAGAATATCTAAAGATTAAGGTAGTAGAATTTTTTAAATAAATGGGACCCCATTATGACATGCGAGTATAAGGACTCAATTTTCACAGTTCTAATCATTAATTTAGTTGTTGAAGAATGCTGTTGATTTTAATCCAAAAAAAATATTGAAATTTAGGAATAATTACTACTAATTTGATTTACTTTTATTTATAAAGAAGGACTTAACAAGCGTAATATGTACTATGGAGAAGGTTATCTTTACCGACATTGACGGGACATTACTAGATTCTCATTTTCCTGATATTAAGAAAATGAAAAAATTGGTAGAAAAAACTTTAGAAAGTGGTGCTCATTTGATATTATGTTCTTCAAAAACAGAACTGGAACAAAATAAAATCAAATCTAATATGGATTTGCGGGAACCATATATCGTAGAAAATGGAGGTGCGACAATAGTTCCTATGGCTTATTTTAAGAAAAGTAAGATTACTGGTTCAAAGATTTTTCAAAAAAATTACATTATCGAAACTGGCGGCTCTGCACACAGAATCAGGTCTCTTCTACAAAAAATTAGAAATGAATATGATATAGATTTCAAAGGAGTGTCAGACCTGTCAATATCCGAACTTTCAAAGATTACCAAACTACCTCGAGACTACGCTAGCAGAATGATGAAAAGGAAATATAGTGAAACAATAGTTCAAATAGATAATAAAAATCTCGCCAAATTCGCAAGTTCTGTTGAAAAAGAGGGGTTGAAAATAATACCTGGGGGGCAATATTTTGATATTACTCTAGGCAATGACAAGGGAACAGCTGTCAAAGTACTAATTGATTTTTTTCGCAAAGAATATTCAAATAACGTTATTTTCTTTGGTATTGGAGACAGTAAAAACGATGAATCCATGTTAGCCCTGATGGACCTTCCGATGTTAGTTCAGAAACCCAATAGTAGTTGGGAAAGTTTACAAATGAATCACTTACACAAGTTAAGTGGTATAGGTCCAACGGGTTGGGAAATTGCACTTGACATTATACTTAAATATTAAATCAAGCCATTAGGATGATTTCGCGGAACTTTATTTGTGAAACCTGAGTTTGATCAAATTCTGTCCTCCTAATTTCGTTACTTCAATCAGGTTTTCTCGTTCAAGTCTCTTTATTAGTCTCCACAAACTCGTTTTGGGCAGTATGAATTTATTCCTAATTTCTCCCTCAAATGCTGCTCCCTCCTTTTCAGAGATATAAATTAGTATTTCCTTCTCCTCTGGTTTCAAATTTTCTTTTTGTCTGATAATATCGGCAACCAAGTTGTGGAGATCTGAATTATCCGTAGGGGCTCCGTTACTTGTTTGCTCTTTAATAGGCGATTGTTTTTCAATAAAATTATTTTCTCTAAATGCATTGGTTGAAGTATCGGGGTTCAAAGGATCTATTTTGATCGAAGATGATTGTATATGTTGATTAGATTTTATTCTATACTTTCTCATCATGAAAAGTCCAACTGATACTGCTGCAAGTGGAATTAACAGTAAATATACAGTAGAACTTGAATTCAGAAATAATTGTTCTTGTTTTGGGGCTTCTAGACTATTTAAAGCTAGAGTGGCATACTCCAGAGCCTTAGGGTAATTTCCCTGGGTAAATTCAATATTTGATTTTGAAACAAATTCTGATGCTTGTGAAGTATCAACACTCATGCCTTGCAAGTCCTCTATTTTACGAGTGGCGTTACTCATCGTATCCTTGGAGATTTCAAATGACTCTGTGATTATTCCTGATAAATCGCTGGCATTATTTGCAAGGCGTTCTGCATCAATAAAATTGCTCTGATTTAATGCAGTCTTTGCGTTATTAAGGATGTCCTTGACATCACCTAGATTTATTCCTGTGTGTTCACTTTCTGCTTTTGCCAGATCCAATTCTGCTGAATTAATAGATATTGTTGCTTGTTCTCGTGTTCCTGCATAACCAATAACATAATCTATGGAAATTCTTCCTTTATCGAATGACAATAAATTCTGTCCTCCTAATTTTCTAATTAATGATGGCGACTGTTCTCCCAAATTGGTTACTACTGCATCATTGGGTAGTTTTACTGTAAATGGAAAAGCAGAATTTATAAGAAAGCTCCATTCTCTTTCCTGTTTGTTAACAAGATCCGGCGTTTGATAGGTAATTCTTATCTGTGATTCATTTTGTGAGTCAATCTTTATTTCATTAGTTACAGCATTGAACGTATATACCAAATATTTCGATTGATAGTTTCTCACCAAAATGTCGTTAATGTTGCCGCCAACTAATGGCAATGTAATTTCGTTAGTATTAGTTTTCAAACGAAGATCATATTGTACAATTGAGTCCCCATTTGACAAAATACCAATAAATACAGAGTTTACTTGATACTGAATCTGGGAAAACCCTTTATCTAAAATACTGCCAGACAAGATAACAAATAACATTAAAACGATTAGTAACCCAAACAATCTCAAAATAAAAACGACCTCAAATAAGAGAAAGAGTTATCGATTCTAGAATTATCAATATTGTGATCGTGACACAATCCTGGCAGACCAGATAAATCGTAAATCATAAAAAGTTTGAGTTTGAGATTAGTTTTCATATGATTAGTTACGTTTTATTATTAATATTCAGATATTTTTTTAGATCACTTTTTGAGTACTGATCGATCCATTTGAATTTTCTCTGAAGAGTACTTGTATAAATTTTCGTCCAATCCAAATCTACGTATTCGCACCATGATTTGAAAACGCGTGGATCTATATAGTTTCTTAATGAAGTACCGAGATTGTAATCTTTAGTTTCTTGCTGGAGTCGTAATTGGAATTCAAGCTTTTCAATTCTTTGTTCCTTCTTTAATTTCTGTAGCTCAGTTTTCCATTTTTTCTCTTTCAACTCAACTTTTAGTTGTTTGATTTTATCTTTTTTGTTAGCTAATGACTGTTCAAATTTTTCCAATGCCTTTTTGCTTGCCGGATTCTTCGGGTCAATTCCTTTTTTGTGATTACAAGTTACAGCAGCTTGAAGATTTGCAATTTTTGCTAGGTATACTTTCTTAAATTCACTTTCATTCTTACTAACTTTGAAATTTGGCGCAGATAGATGCTTCTTTACTATTGCAGTAGCTATGTATGTTCTAAAAACCTTTGCAGTCAAATTGGAAAGATTCTCTTTATCAATTGACCTGAGGAATTTATTTACTTTAGACGATGTGATGTCTTCAAATACTTCCTCAGTTCGATCCTTTCCCTTCATGAAGAACAGCAAATTCTCATGAAGCGCTTTTGTATCAGGACTGGATATTTCCAAAGTCTTCTGCCAAGGAACACTATCTTTGCCGAGGAAATTGAATTCTATTAGAACCTTGTCATTAATTTTTGGAAACTCGAGATGTTCGACTCTGAGAGTAGACGCACCAATAGTGTCTGCTTCGTCAGGATCTTTTTCATCACCAACTCTCATGGCCAATTTATATATGAGATAGCAAACTGTGGCAACCTTTCTTCTTGTTGTATCCTTAGCGTGTAACATCTGATTAATAATCTCCTTTTCAATAGCAAAAATGTAATGTTCTAGTTTCTTTGCTATGTCATATTTTGCCTTATCGTTGTCTTGTCTTAAGTAGGATGAATCATGCAACCAGACATACTTTCTCTTTCCAGTTAGATTTTCTATCCATGAAGCCAACCATGTTGAATAATGGTCATGAACAATAGCCTTCCACGGTCCTTCGGGTACAGATGCATTCTCCCCTAGATTGAGTGTTACATCATTGGGAGTAACTCTGGGCTTCCATCTTCCTCTTAATGGATGAAGGCCCCTTCCCATAAATATTCCAGGAGGTTCAACAAGCCAATTGGCAACGTCAACTTCTATTCCATCTATTTTCGCTTTTCCATAAATCGATTTCAACTTTTCCTTTTCTATTTTTTTCCCCTGGCTGATTCTTCTTTTTTCTTCTCTTGGAAGTGATTTTATTCTTATTTTTTCATCTTCCTTAATCTTTAATTCCTTGTCAACCAAATTAAATGCCTCAGTCATGTCAATTTCATCAATTTTTTGAACCGATCTAAATCTTTCAGGGAGTAATTTCTTGAAATCAGCAATAAAATTTGATTGAAAAACAGGATCCTTGACATAATGGGTGTCCTTCTTTTTTGCCCATCCATAAATGGGTTCTTCTTGTTCACGATTCAAGAAAAGGATCTCTCCTAGAATTTTGATATTTATTCCACGCTGAACATATTCTGGTGGGAAGGAGACACCATTATGTTCAAGTTCTGTCCACTTATTAGAAGTCGCAACTTTAGAGGATATTGTCAACTACACTCAAAATGTCTAATTAACTATTCTTAAACCTTATCCGCTTGAAATATCTATCACAACTTTTCAATACTGTACAATTGATTTATTTATTCTGCTGAAAATAGAAATATCATGAATTCAACTCAACTGGTAAATTTTCCTGCAAAGCTTACCTACAAGATAAGTAATGTCTCTGAAATTAGGCCAATGATAAATGAATTTATTGATCATTATGGAAAATCCGAATCAGAAGAGTTCAGTTGTAGAATATTACTTCCACGTCATTTGAAATCCGAGAATGATGTGAAAAGATTAGGTGACACCATATATGCTGAGATAATGCTTTCACTGAAAAAAAACAAGTTAATTGCGAATTTGAGAGATATAAGATATATCCACGATGCCAACAATTATGGCTGGTTGCTGTTGAATCCAAAAATAGCAGAAAAATTGTAGATAATGCAAGGATTATGGTTTCTGACTAGTGATTTTGAATTTATTCATCACAAACGGGACTTCAAGTTTTAAGACGTTGCTCATAGTTATTGAAATAATTAATCCTACTAGTAACCCTCCAATTAAATCACTTACATAATTTAATCCTAGAAATAAATTTGACATCATGAGCATTGGCGGCAGTATCCAGAGAAGATAAGCATATTTCTTTCTTTTTAGTCGCAAGATTGTTGCAACAATGTAAGCAGATGCGGTTATGATGGCTGTGTGATTTGAGGGGTAAGAGAAATTGCGGGCCTCCGTCAATAAACTATCACTTTCAAGTTGAAAACCCTCTGGTAGGTTGGGTATCCTTTGCGATTCCGATGGTTTGGGCTGAGCAATTAGTGGTTTCGTATAAGAAACCAGGATGGCTATTGTCATGATTGTTATCATCAATATCATTCCCATTTTTCTCGTTCTTCTAATTATGGTAAAAACTATGGCCACAAAAATCAGGTTTATCACCTCTCCAAAAGATGAAATGATTACGAAGGAGTAGAGTAAATATTGGTCAGGACTAACACTGCCAATAGCGTTGAAGATCGAAATGTCTATTGACGATAAGTAGCGGAAATGAACTAAAACCGTAAGTATCATGAATGCTACTAAGATTGCTATGAATTGAAATGATCGAATATGCATCAATCATGATTACCGAATAATTTGAGCCATCTAGTTAGACATTGTTATTGTTGAAAATAAAGCAAAATAGCACTGCTCATTAGTTGTAGCAATGATCAATAAAGTGATGATTCATTTCCAATTTGTTCTGCTGATTTTGGATCATTTTCTGAATAATATTTTATCATTCCTACTTTTAGTACCTTCAACGAAAGGAGTGCGCATTTGATCCTTGCAGGCCCTAGGTTCATCAATCCAATATTTTCAAGAATGTCTTCCTTTTTCAAATCCTTGACTACATTCAAATCCTTACCAATGACCAATTCTGTTAACATAGAAGCACTAGCCTGGCTAATCGCACACCCTTTACCTTCAAACTTTACGTCTTTGATCACCCCTCCATCTACCTTCAAATGAATATCTATTTCATCACCACAAAGAGGGTTACTATCATGAACTGTAACATCAGCATTCTCCAATTTCCCTTTATTTCTTGGATTCCTGTAATGATCTAATATAATTTCTCTGTATATATCATCGCTCATATTTTGAAGATTCTCCCTGCCTCTTTAATAGCATAAACGAACTTATCTATATCTTCTTTAGTATTATAAATGTAAAAGCTTGCTCTAGATGTTGCTGGAACGTCTAGTCTTTGCATTAATACTTGGGCACAATGATGACCAGATCTTATCGCAATTCCGTAATCATTCATTATTGTTGCGAGGTCATGAGGGTGTATATCTGCAATATTAAATGAAATTACTCCTCCTCTGTATTTGGGATCTCTTGGGCCGTATACTGTAACATACTTTAGTGACAGAATTGATTCTAGTGCATATTGTGTCAAACTTATTTCATGTCTCCTGATGTTTTCCATTCCAATTTTTTCTAGATAATCAATAGCTGCACCAAATCCTACAACATCAGCAATATTTGGAGTACCTGCTTCAAATTTGTAAGGGACATCGTTGTAATTTGTATGAAACTTAAAGACCTCCTTAATCATATCGCCACCACCCATAAACGGTCTCATATTCTCAAGAAATTCTTTTTTTGCATATAAAACTCCCACTCCAGTGGGACCCAACATCTTGTGTGCAGAGAATACCAAAAAATCACAATCCATACTTTTAACATTTATAGGCATATGTGGTACTGACTGTGCACCATCCACAATTACTGGTATGCCATGTTCATGAGCTATCTTGATGATCCTTTCAATTGGCACAATGGTCCCCAGTACGTTTGACATATGGCTAAGAGAAACCAGTTTTACTTTTTTTGAAGAAATCAATTCTATCATATGTTCCAGATCTAAAAATCCGTTTTCATCAATTCCAACATATTCTAATCGTGTTCCAATCTCTTGACATAGTATCTGCCAGGGTACGATATTGCTATGATGTTCTATTTCGGTTAGGGCAATACCATCATCTTTTTTGAGATTTGATCTGGCCCAAGAATGCGCAATAAGATTTATTGATTCTGTGGTATTCCTCGTAAAGACGATTTCTTCAGGACGCACATTAATAAAATTTGCAATTTTCTTCCGACTTTGCTCATATAATTCTGTTGCCTCTTCGGCTAACTGATAGACTGCTCTGTGGATATTGGAATTATAATTAGTATAAAAATCCGTGATTGACTCAATCACAGAATATGGTTTTTGTGTAGTAGAAGCATTATCTAGATAAACTAGTTCCTTGCCATTGATTTTTTTCTTAAAAATTGGAAAATCGTTTCTTAATGCATAGCTATCTACAATGCTTCTTTGCATCAATTTCTAAAATAAGTAATAAGAGATATAAACTTAGATTATGGCTTTTGACTCGAAAGCAAATTTCGTATAGTTTTCTGCGAACGGTAAACTATACTTTGATAGGTTTTCTATACACATAATTTTGCCATGCGTCATCTTTACGAAGCATTTTTTATAATACAAACTGTCATGAGGGCACAACAGGTTTAGTTTTTTAAAGATTTTTGAGGTTAAAGTTCTCCCCTTCTTGTCTCTGTCAAGCAAAAGTATGACCTTTCTACCGTTCCTTGATACATAGTCTACAAAATTAGTAATTCCCTTAAAATTATTATAAACCAAGATTTCACCCTGAAATCCTAAATCTCTCAAGGCAATTTCATCCTTCTTACCTTCTACTGCGACAACTGCTCCTGCTTTACATTCGTGATTTAATGATTCAATAAACTCTCGAATATTTAGGGCAATTTCATCTCTTTTATGTAACATCTTGTGAATAGGATTACTCATCCACCGTTAATGAATTTTGTCTTGATATCGCAAAGGCATATTCAGGAATCTTAAAAGGAAAATAATTAGGATTTATGATTCTCCAAAATGATAGCCACCTTAAATTATGTTTAACACTAAAATCACCAAATGACTCCTCGCAAAGACTTATTTTTCATTTCATTTGAATTAAAATACTCATATGTTTGAAAATTACCTGATGAACATCGGTGGTTCAGAATGGATTATTATAGGACTACTTGTAGTTATTCTCCTATTTGGTTCAAAGAAATTACCTGAAATCTCTAGAACCATAGGAAAAGCTATGGGGGAATTTGAAAAGGTTCGCACTATGTCGCTTAAACAAAAAATCGACGATGATTACAATTACATTGGACCACGGATTGCTAAGGCTGTGGATAATGAACGTAATAAACTCGAAATGATAGCAGAATCTTTAGGAATAGATCATGTCAACAAAAATGATGAAGAATTAAGGCTCCTCATCTTTGATAAAATTAACCGATGACTCTAACAATGCTGTAGAATTGTTTTATTAGATGTTTTCTTTCAAAATTTAAATATGTGATTTTTTCAACTCACGTAATGTCAAATTCTGCAATTAGTGGAATCAATCCATTTAAAGTGGCGCTTACTCAACTTGATGAAGTTTCATCTATGATTGGTCTGGACAAAGGTCTACATCAATTTTTGGCTCAACCAAAAAGGGTGTTGACGATATCTATCCCTGTTAAAATGGATGATGGAACCATTAAAGTTTTCACAGGTTTTCGTTCCCAACATAATGATGCTTTAGGACCATTCAAGGGAGGAATACGTTATCATCCTCAGGTAACGATAGATGAAGTTAAAGCTCTTTCTATGTGGATGACATGGAAGTGTGCCATTGCAAACATCCCATTTGGTGGAGGGAAGGGTGGTATAATATGCGATCCAAAGAGTATGTCAGAAGGGGAATTAGAAGGAATGACTAGGAGGTATGCTTATGGAATTTCAGATATCATTGGACCATATAAGGATATTCCTGCTCCTGATGTATACACAGGTGGAAGAGAGATGGCTTGGATTATGGACACGTTCTCGGTAATCAAGGGAAATTACTTACAGCCTGAAGTGATTACAGGCAAACCGATACAAATTGGAGGATCCCTTGGACGTAACGAAGCGACGGGTAGAGGTCTTGCGATTACAGTAAGAGAAGCTGCCAAAAAACTAAACATCGACATGAAAAATGCAAGCGTTGTTGTTCAGGGATTCGGAAATGCTGGACAATTTTCTGCTCAGCTTGTTGAGGAACAAGGAGCAAAAATAATTGCCGCAAGTGATTCAAGGGGATGTATAATTAATAAAAATGGCATCGATACTGCTTCACTGAGGAAACACAAAGAAAAAACCGGATCTGTATCAAATTTTCAAGGCAGCCAACCGATTTCCAACAAAGAACTTCTTGAGACGGAATGTACAATCTTAATTCCAGCGGCTTTGGAAAATCAAATAACAAATGATAATGCTGGAAAGATAAGGACCAAAATAGTAGCAGAAGCTGCAAATGGACCAACTACTCCAGAAGCTGACAAGATTTTATTTAATAATAAAATCATGGTGATACCCGATATCTTGGCTAACGGAGGTGGGGTTACAGTCTCATATTTTGAATGGTTACAAAATTTACGTAGAGAATATTGGACAGAAGCGGAAGTCAATGATCGGTTGGATACAAACATCACAAAGGCATTTTTGGGAGTTTATGATACCCATTCAAAACACAATACAGATATGAGAAAGGCAAGTCTTATAGTTGCACTAAATAGAGTTGTAGATGCCATAAAGATAAGGGGATTATGGCCCTAACTACAGAAATAACAGAAAGACAAAGAAAATATTTAAAAAAACGTAATTAAAAAAATTTTTTTATTCAGTTGAAAAGGAATGTCCACATGAACATGACTTGGTTACATTAGGGTTATTTATCTTGAAACCAGATCCCATTAGACTCTCGATGTAATCAATATTAGTTCCTTTAAGGTATTTTTGACTGTAACTATCGACAATCATCTTGACGCCGTTTTGATCAATAACACTGTCATCTTCATCTGGCTTTTCTTCAAAACCCATACCATATGAGAGACCTGAACAACCTCCACCGGAAACATAGACTCTCAGATACAAACTGGCCTTATTCTCTTGCTTCATAAACTCCATTACTTTCTCTGCAGCCTTTGGACTAATCGTAATCTGTTGAGTTTGATGTGTACTTTCCATTATGAGTACAGTGTCCTAATAAACTATAATAACCTTTTGAAAAATGAGAAAGCTGAGTAAAAAAAAGATGGGCATTTGAGACAAAAATTATTTTAAGCTTTCGTTAATCTTATTCCATTTTGCCAGAGTTCCGGCCGCGGTTATCCAAGTGATTACAGATTGATAGACAGGAATATTGAACGCCTCAATTTTTTTAGAGATCTTTTCGGTAAATGGACCTCCCATAGCACCTACAATTATCGGCTTTTTCTTTTGTTTTTGAAAATCTGCTAGAATATCGACTATTTTTTCTTCCAGTGGATCATCTTGGAACACAAACCACGGCATTATGATATCTACATTAGGATCGTCTAAGAACGATTGAATAGCAAATCGATAATCATCAGCACTTGCAGAGCCTGTAACATCACATGGATTGCCAATTACATAAGTCGCTGGATAATGTTCTTTGAATGATTTCATAGTTTGGTCACTTAATTGCGCGAGTTCCAAATTTAGCCTTTCAAAATTATCTATTGCAGCAATGATTGGTCCTGCTCCATTTGTTACCATGGCAATTTTGTTCCCTTTTGGAACGGGTTGCCAAGTTAATGCCTTAAGAGCAGAAGTTAATTCTTCGTAAGAATCCACAGAAATAATTCCAGTTTGTTCAAAGGCTCCACTTATTACAGCAAACGATCCACCCAGTGAACCTGTATGAGAGGCTGCTTGCTTTGCTCCTTTGGTAGATCGACCATTTTTGAAAACTACAATTGGTTTTTGATACTCTTTTATAACATTCTTTGCTGCATTCATAAACTTCCGACCGTCTCCAAGCCCTTCTACATACAAGCCGATTACGTTTGTATTAGGATCCTGTGCCAAATAATGTATCATATCAGCTTCATCAACATCCGATCTGTTACCATAAGAAATCATCTTACTTAGACCGAAAGCGTCAGAAGTCTCCATGAACGCAATTCCAACGGTCCCACTCTGGGATAGGAAAGCTACATTGCCCTGCTTTGGTCTCAACATTCTCAAGTGACCTTGAAATGCACAATCAAGTCTGTTTTCTCCATTAAATATACCAATGCAGTTTGGACCAATTATTCTAATATTCAATTCACGGGATCGGTCTTGGATACGTTTCTCAATAACTGCACGTTCTCCTCCAAGTTCTTTACCACCGCCGGATATTATTACCATGTTATGAATATTCTTTTTTCCACATTCTGTAAGAAGATCTGGTACAAACTTAAGATCAACAGTTACAATAACAACATCTACAGGATCTTTTATGTCCAAGAGGTTTTTGAAAGCTTTTACACCCATTATTTCAGAATAGCCTTTTGCGTTTACGGGATAGACTTTGCCCTTGTAATCATGTTTTACAAGGCTTTCCATGACAGAATTTCCTATCTTTCCCGGCTCTGGCGATGCGCCGATTAATGCTACAGATTTTGCATTAAAAAACAAATCCATGTAACGTGAATCAGGATTCGCCATTGAAATTGCATTATCTGAAGATTTTTCCTTAAGAATGATCTTTGCATCTACAACGTAATAACTATCAGGATAAACCACGACCGGATTAAAATCAATACTCTCGTATTTTCCAGCCATGTCCACACCCAGAGTGCCAATATTTACAATTGCTTCACTTAACATGTCCAAATCAATCGACTTGGAACCTCTGAATCCTTTCAGAATATCCTTTCCTCTTAAAGATTCCAACATTTTTAATGCATCCCCTTTTGTGACTGGCAGAACTCTGAATGAAACATCCTTGAATAATTCTGTGTAAATGCCACCTAGCCCTACCATTATGGACGGCCCAAACTGAAAATCGTTTTGGAGTCCAATAATTAATTCAACCCCTTTTGGAACCATCTTTTCCAATAGTACTCCCTTGACATCAAATTTTTCCTTGAGTCTATAAAACATGTCATCAAATGCTTTCTTAACTTCATCGTCAGAACTCAATCCTACCTTAACACCATCGACGTCTGTCTTGTGCAAAATATCTGGAGAAACTATTTTTGCAACCAACGGAAAACCAATTTCTTTTGATTTCTGCACTGCTTCATCGCTGTTTGTCACGACCGCATATTTTGGAACTTTGATTCCGTATTCCCTAAGAATGTCCTTTGAGGATTCCTCTGTTATGACT
>JBHENS010000037.1:0-15059 GCA_046261955.1 Nitrososphaeraceae archaeon
TAGGAAAATCGATGAGTTGCTAATGGAATGACGAATAAAATGGACGAATAAATGGACGAACAATGAATAAATAACTTGATCAATGGTATACATACTCTACAAAATGCCGAAGAGATTTTTCTATACGCTTGATGATTTTAGAAAGAATTTGCACAAATATGATGCATCCTTAATTGATTACAATGAAAATCCAATACCATGTATTTATATTGATTCCAAAAGATATGATGAAATAATTAGAAAAGTTGCGGGTAAAAAACTAGCTGTTGATGTATTGTTAGATTTATTTCATGATACAAACCATGTATTTGTTGATATACTGATGACTTACCTTGACTATGGTTTCGATGAAAACTACCTTTTTTATGCAAATAAAATGCCTCAATTTTTCGAGGCGCTGGCAAATACTGGATTAATTGCCATAGCTCCTACAGACGCTGAAAGTGTTTCTCAAGGAAACTTGCTCGTAATTCAGATTCCAAGAAAAGATGGCGCGGAGAGTGCTTATAATCAGATGATGGATATAATAAGCAAACCAAAAAAATGACACTATAGGAAAAACTAATTGCGACGGCCGGGATTTGAACCCGGGTTACCAGATTGGCAATCTGATGTCCTAGACCAAACTGGACGACCGTCGCATGACTTCTAGTGATGAAAAAAATATTGCTTATTTTAACTGTTTCTTTAGATCCTATTCAGTATTTCGCAAAAACACCAAAATTAGGACGTTTAAAAATAAGTGTAGCGTGTCCGTAAATTGGTTGAATCATAAATGATTCTAATGATAGAATTCATATCGTTCAAGTTCGATCGATTTTTCTCTCTTTAATTGGTAACTCAAACGATCATGATAACAGTGGAATACCCTCTACTTTCGGAAACATAATCATCTTTAACCTCTTCTACAATGATTGTAATAGAAACAATACTGCCTTTTTCACAACTTGATGCATCAAGTGTTATGAAGTCATCCAGGATGTCAACCGTATTCATACTCTCTTCACTTACTGTAGATGACATTGGGGAACTTGATGTGATAAGAAATAATTCATTTTTGCTATACTTTCCCAATCTAACCGTTCTCCCCTCTTGGGGTATGGCCTTTACTCTCAGGGCTATCGTACCTTCGCTGTGTTTTGAATATCTTTTCACTGAATTTACAGAAACCTCAAAATGAAACGGGTAGCCGGCCGTGTTTTCGGCCATTTTGTTGATACCGTCATTCATAACTATGTCAACCTTCTTTATGGTATTACAAAAATTTCTTATCCATTCATTAGTGGTTGTAACGACATTATCAATAGATTCTTTTCTTTTGGAGGATTCTTCATTGCTTAATTGATATCGATCCACCCAATCTTTATAGTCTCTACTAATGTCTGTAATAAATTCGGTACATGTATATTGATAATCCTCAATACTGGTAGCGCGCTCAGAACTAGAATCGGTTGCGAACATATGATTGTGTTATCGTATAACTAAATAAGATTTAAGTGTCGCTTGGCATATACCATATTTATTAACTGACGAGCACTTATCTATAAACTTGCAGGAACTCGAACTGTTCTTAAATTCTATAAAATCCGATGAAAAAAATACTCAACTTATTTTAAAAAATATACGGAATTGCAGCGATTAAATGATCCATTTTGTAAATATGATCCTAGATCGATTGAGCGTGAACTGATCAACTTCATCATAGATATGAAAAAGAAGAAAATAGACTAAGGAGAAAAGTTGAAACTCTTACAATTTAAAAATCAAGACTTGACAGAATAGAAGAAAAGATGTTAAAGATGGAACAGATGTACCTAAAATAAATTAAAATTATTTCTTTTTTATATTAGCAGATTAGTTCAAATTATTTTCATAATACCTAACTACAATCTTACCAACTATGGAAACAATGTCATAAATGCGGTCAAATAGTAAGCTGTCTATGAACCAAAGAAAGAATCAAAGTTACAAGACTTTGTTGAAGTTAAGTAATACATTCAATCAAGGTAAATCTAGATTTGGATCAGGTAACAAGAAACCTAAAACACCTTATCAAAAACATAGACAGAAAGTATTAGTTAGAATTGAAAAAGAGAAAGACGAAGATATCAAAGGAAATTAAGAAAAGGAAATACTGTCGAAATAATAGTAGATTAGATACTCGAGGAACCTACTTGATAAGCATTCAATTCATCTCTTACTGTTTGGTATAGTCTATTCATCGTGACAGGTTTGTCAATAGATGAATCTATTATTCCTTCTTTCATATATTTTAGGAATAATAAATCCTCATCAAAGTTATAGGCGCTCATCAATATTGTTCTCACCTTAGGATTTGAGCTCTTTACCTTTTTCAGTAGCTCCAATCCATTAAGACCAGGCATTCTTAGATCAGAAATAACTAGAACATAGTTCTCTTTGTTCTTAACAAAGTGCTCAAACGCTATGATGGGATCCGTGAAAGAGAAAACTGAAATCCCATTAATATTTTCGCGCAAAGCATCATCAAAGAGTTTAGAAATATAGATGTCATCATCCACTATACCAACAATATTCTTGTTAGATGACACCAAGGCTAAACCTAACCATTGATAGATTTCTTTTTAAGTTTTTCTATTACTTAATGTTCTTGTAATTTTTATGCTATGAGATTATTAAGACTGATGGGCCTCAAATGATTGGTAATGATAGAAAACGGAACCACCACAATGGAACTGTATCCCCATGTCTGCTGAGGATAGTACAATCTGGTCAATAAACATGAAATGGTTTGATGGGACCCTTTTAATAGTTGGTGTAAATGGGTCCCATCACTCGTAGTTTTTCATTTGCTGCGGTGTTTGCGTTACCTATCCTACCCCAATAAACTATAAAAAAGTTAAACCTATTCTGAATCTGCAGAGGAATCCACGATATCAAAAGAACTTACAGCCAACGAAGCAGGGTATCCCGGACTTGACACTTTCACCTCTATGGCTAGGGGTCCAACATCTCCATTCTCTCCAATAGTCCAGGAATAAAGAAATTTTCCCTGAGAATCAGTTATTCCGGTAAATTCTTTCTCAAAGTTATCACCTGGATATATTAGAATTCCATCTACTTCGGCATTTGCAACTGCTCTTGATGCTGAATCGGTAACAGTTATTCTTGTACTTTGAGAATCACCTCTTGCGACGGGATCTTTCAGCGGAACAATCGACACAAGCAACTCATTTTCGTTTCTATCTATATTATTATGTTCAGACAAATTGGTAATAGGTATATTATCTTGTTCTTCAGACTGTACAGACAAATTTGTTGTAGGTATATTATCTTGTTCTTCAGACTGTACAGACAAATTTGTTGTAGGTATATTATCTTGTTCTTCAGACTGTATGGTCCTCATATCGCTACTATTAGACAAGTTGGGCAATATCCGAAATACTTTACCTTGACCAATGGAGACTACATACAAATATCCGTCAGGTCCGATTGTTAAATCTGTGATTCCACCGAAATCATCACCAAAAACTATATTTTCGTCTACATAGGTCGGTAAATTTTCAATATATTTTGCTACAACGGTTTCAGGAAGAACAAGGTCGTTTCTTTCGCTGTTGAGATCGAAGTGATATATTCGACTGTTATGTACGGCACCAACAAAGATATCGTTCCTATATTCAGTTCCCAATTTGTCGGTATCGAAAAACACAATGGACGTTAGTCCAGTGCTTCCACCCCATACTAATTTGGGTTCATTATATTTTCCCTTATCGTCAAATGTTACCATTTCATCGATATCAAAGTTTTTTGGGCTTGATGAAAAACCGTAAACCTTATGCCATCCACTGTTAAATCCCGGATAAATCAAATTTATTTCGTCCCCCTCTTGTGGTCCATTCTCCGTATCCCACAAAGAGCCTGTTACCGGATCAAACGCCAAACCAAAACTATTACGAATCCCATAGGCATAATATAATCTCAGTGGCATGGAATCTCCGAGTATGCCCTGTCCGACAGGTTCGCCTTCTTGCGTTATCCTTAGAATACCGCTGCGTCCATCAGTATCTGTCCCCGCGGCTGAGTTTTGAGTCTTCGTAGCAGTATAAAATGGCTTAAATGAACCATCTATATCCCCAACTGGAATATAGATATTATTGTCAGGACCAATTTCTATTGCTCCCCCGTTATGTCTCGGTCCAGGATCAGCAGGTAAATCCAATAAAAGCACTGGGTTTACAAGTTGATTATCAACTAATTCATACCTATAAAGCCGGTTTCCTTCAGGCAGTTTTCCTATTCGATCCTCACCGTCTTTTCCATCTATCTCAGTAAAATAAAGAAAAACGTATACACTTGAACCATTTTTTGAAACTGCGATACCACACATTCCTCTTTCAACAGAATTTGCTACCTCCACATCAAGTAGTGGTTTTTCCAGGATAGTTCCGTTTATTACACGCAGAACAGTTCCCTTGTCTTTTTCTAGGACGAGAAAATCATCAGGTCCCAAAAACGACATGGTTGTCGGTGCCTCTAATCCATTTACTACTTCTTCAATTGTTAAATTGGGATCAGTAAGATAAGGCTCATTTTGATTCCTGTCAAATGGAAAAGGTCTTAAAGGTACAGGTTTTTGACCATATGTGTAAATAGACCATGTGTCGACACTGTTAACACAAACTAGGGTTAAAACCGAGATAATAGATAATATAAATCCTAATTTGGCAGACAATGCTATTTACGTGTCTTACAGCAGGATCTGTGTATTATATGTCATTGCATGAATTAATTTGTGATTTCAAGCCTGAACACCAAGCATAAATCCATCCAGGTTGGAGTCCGATGGTAGAATATTCTGACCCGGAGGAGAGCGTTTGAATCGATAGTAATAATTGTTCGAATAAGTTATAAATAATCATTGCTGGAAATGAGTGCAAAAATGGAAACTAAGCTAATCCATCTAGCAAATCATCATAAGAAGTTTGTTCTTTATCCAAGGAGTATTCTTTTGCCTGGGCCGTCCTAAGAGATATAATCAATTTTCAAAAGGTGTCTAGAAGTATCAATAGGTAGTGAGATAAAGTGCGATAAACTATAGGGTAACTCATTTATTTTACAAGACTAATTATTCCGATTCTCGACAAAATCTGATAATGTAGTTTGCTTGCCTTTTTTATTTGATTTTAAACCTAAATCGAATCTATTTTCTGATTCAATTTGTTGATTTATTTCTTGTAGATTTACATTTTCAAATGAGAGCGCTTCAAGATCCATGTTCTCTCTAAACATATTCACAGTACCAGGACCAAATCCCCCATAATGATTGTTGGCTGCCACTATTCCAACTTTGACATCTTTTTCATTTTTGTTTACTTGCTTGAATTTCTCTGTCCAATTTTTTATCTCTTCAGATCTATCGATTTGAATTCTACCAAACTGGTCGTCAGCAAGCCTCCTATCTCCAATTAACCTAAGATAGACAAAGTCAGATGTTACTATCGGCGGGGTTTGGATTTTATCCATTTGACTCCATACAAGAGAAATGTTACTGTTTCTAAATAGATTGTAAGCCAAATCATTAAACCATGATGGATGTCTTACCTCTATAGCAAATCGATAATTATCATCAAAGAAGAAATCATGACGTCTGAAATCTTCTAGCCCTTCTTTTAATTCATAGGATGGTGGTAATTGAATTAGTAACGCTAGTATCTTATCTTTAAGGGGTTCCATTGTTTCGTAAAACAACGATAGTTCCTTCTCTACATTTTTGAATCTTTTATCGTGAGTAATAACTTTGGGAAATTTTGCTGTAAATCTGAAATTATCTGGAGTTCTCTTATTCCAGTTTTTTACCATAAATTCACTTGGAATTCTGTAGAAAGTGGAGTCTATCTCTACGTAGTTTATTACGTGAGAGTAGTACGGCAACCAGGCTCTATTTTCAATATTTGAAGGATAGAAAGGGCCTTGCCATGAAGTATAACTCCACCCAGAGCATCCTATATACAGTTGCAATCAAATTTGATACGACTTCCACCAATAAACTTCCTCCGGTTTGGCCTAAATCTCTGGGTGAAGAGATATCAAAATTTTTAAATGAAAATAAAAACCTAGAGTTAATCGAAATAAAGTAAAGTTCTTTTGGATTTTTACTTAGCAATAACAGAGAAGAGAATTATACTGCTCTAGTAATTTGTAATAAGAATTAAAGACCGTTTATCTGGATAAATAAATCTTGTATTATCTATCCACACTATCCTTTATTTTGGAAATATGTGGAATCCTAGGGACAAGTACAGCAAATGCTATTGCCACGAAGGCCATGAAATAAAAGTTATAACCAATGGCCATCCCAATAGCGGCTGCGAACCAGACAGCGGCAGCTGTTGTTAGATTTGTAATTCTTTCAGTAGATTCACTTTTTAAAATCATACCTGCTCCGAGAAAACCAATTCCAGTGACAATCTGAGCTGCAATCCTTGAAGTAGAATTTGGGTCAACTTGAGCTGAAATGTATGTGAATATCATTGTACCACCAATAACAAGACAATGAGTGCTTATTCCCGCGGGCTTACCTCTAGATTCTCTTTCAGCGCCAATCAGGAATCCTGCAAGCAATGAAATGCCAATGTCAATTAAGAAATCAAGTTGGTATCCACCGGCTAGTGCGTCGTGTAACAATATTCTCCTGACATGCTGTTTCGTTCTTACTTATAACTTGAAGCATAAATGTCATGAAGTATGCCATTTTGAACACGACAAAAGTCCTAGTATAGAGATATAGTGATCATAGTGATACAATGGTTTTACTGACAAAAACTAACACTAAATTGTGATATTTTTGTAGATTGAATTATTGATTTTACCGCCAATTAATATTAACTAACATCCTGGAAACTGCATGGAGAAGGGTAACTCTGGCTTGTTTGGCATTAAAAAACATGCATGAAATATTAAGATTAAGTGACAAAACGACGTTGTATATAGTCGCATAAAATCAATTTCACACTAATATTCATCCTCTTAAGTTCATAGACTAATCTGACGGCCAAAGTGAATAAAACCCACACAAACTCTGCGAGATTATACAAATGTGATTTCCACAGTGAAATCAAAATTATCAAAACATGGCCACAAAATGTCACATTTCTATATAATGAAAACCCAACAAACGTACAATTGCCGATATATTACCGATCTAAACAACAAAAAACGACGTATTCCGTCTTTATTGTTGATCATTACCTACATTGGTCATGTTTTGTTACTGTAGTTGCAATTTTATTATATGCATTTTATGGCGGCGACTTACAGCGTTGTATCATCTTTTTCCACTTCAATCCATCTTTTAGATTCTTGAATATCCTTTTGTAGAATCTGTTCTATGCCCATAAGAGAACTAGCGAAGCCGAGAATTTAATACAACAAAAACTCTAAAGAGAGGGACACTTTATCATTTTTCAAAACATAAATAGGAATAGATTATTGATCGTAATAAGTTCTAAATTGAAGAGGGAGAATAATTTTGGCATTATCATGGTAACAATTTTGATAGTAGGCACAACTATAGCGCTACTAGCGGTCAATATTGTTAATCAATTCAATAGTACAATTGAAAATGTATTCGGACAGTTAGATGCTCAGGTAAACAAACCACCTGTGATCGTCGTTACATCATCAATAGTGGGACAAATTAATCAAACTGTTATCATAAATGCTTCGATTTCAGATCCGGATGGTAATATAACTTCCATCATATGGAATCAGGAGGATGAATCTAGCCCTACGGTAAAGATGAACATTTCACCCGATAAACAATCAATGTCATTTCTTCCTACACAGAGCGTTACCCACGTTTTCAGTGTAGAGGCAATTGATAATAATGGATTAACAACTTTGGAATCGGTTCAAGTTAAAGTTGGCCCCCGATGAACTAATTAATCATTTGATATCAAATTCTTTCTAAATGCGGAGGATGGTTAGAAGGAGGCTCGATTTGTGGTGAATGTGGACACATTAAGAAGTGATTTTTAGTCACACCGTTATTCTGGTGGAGACATTAATTATCAATTCAATTGTTAAAAGAAATGTTGCGTACAGGTATTTATTGTCAGAGGGAAATGTGTATAAGTGTGATTGTGGAGCGTCATTGGAAAGCGATAATGAATTGTTCGAGCATCATCGCATTGCAGATGGAAAATAATATTATTGAATTTGAATTGGTTTTTGTTTTTAGAATTATATATTGTAATACTCTTTCTATGCTCATATAGGACTCATATCGGATACGCATAATAAGATGCCACTAGCACCTGTAGAATAAAAAAACGAGGGTAATTATGACTGATTGGTCATAATTATTATCTGGTCATAATTATTATCTGGTAAGAATAAGGAAACCGGAGTTGCTCCGGGTGAATTTAAGAGCAGAGCATGCGATACGATGTGGTCATGTTTCTGGAGAATAACATTACATGCGTCATTACATCAACAAAATATGGATTACATCACTTCGATTTTGCCAAAGCTATTATAGCACAGTCAAAGTAGAAAATTCTTTTTTATTCTCTCTCGTTATATTACATCTAGGCTAAAGTAATTGAATGCTCTAGTTTTGTCTACTTTAGTGATGGGACTTTTCATATTGATGGGTATAGAAGTCTACGGACAAGAAGAGGGACTTGTCCTGGAGTTACCTAAAGAAGAAGTACCTGATGAACCGGTATCTCTTCCTTCTTTTTTGAGCAATGAAACACAAGATAATCGACCAGACAATTTTCTTAATTATAGTAATAATCAAATGAAATTTAGCATCCAATATCCATCAAATTGGGAAGTCAACGATTTTGATGTATTTATAGGCCAAGTTAATTTAGGCCGGATAGAGAGGATATAGAGTATAGAGACGACATAAGTAGATTTGAAATAGGTTTCGAAATTTCCACTGTAAAAATTGATACCTATCTTGATACTGACACAATGACATTAAAAAATACTTCTTTAGAACAACATTTCCAACGAGAACTAAATTCCATCCAATCAGATTATGAAAAAAAACTAATTAAACAAAATAAAGTTACTGTCGGGGGAAATACTGGATGGAAGGTCGAATATACTGAGACTTATTACTATTCATTCGACATTTTTACTATTGCTAACGGAAATTTCTATAGATTATCATACACTGATGAACAATCAAAAGTTCCAGAAACGTTATCTTCGGCCAATAAAATGGTAGAATCTTTTCAAACCCAATCATAATAAAATGAGAATTAAGTGATTAATAAGAAATGAAAAGTTTGATAAAAATCGGGCTAATAATGTAAGACAAGTTATATATTTTTATTTCGTTACTACAAACCAGATATAAAATTCATTCAAGAATTCTTAATTCACTATGCAATAGATCGGCTTCTATTATAGAATCTATTTGGTTTATTTTTATCTATCGAGGAAGATACATCTCTCACTGACTACTACTTTCGAACAACATTATAGGTTTTTCCTTTCCTACTAACAATTCAGTGCGAGGGATTTTCATATGTCGCATTCTAATACGAAGATCAACATACTGAGTGATTCCAATTCTAAACTTAAACAAATCTAAAGACAAACAGGAATCTACACAGCAACCCGCATCAGTTCTGAACGGCAACCGCTCAATGAGTTTCCTTGACAGACGCGACAAAGCAAATCCTTGATGTAACACGGGCATAGTAGGAAGTTCTTCTCCCTCTTTCATTCTATCAAGCAACGATTCAAACTGTGCTATCTTAAACCAACGATAGCCTTCATAAGTTGCAGTGCGTGGAGGATCGGGAGGCAGAAAAGCCGAGATATTAGTATCGATGTTAGTGTCATCACGACCGTTGTTATTGCACCAACCTGATATCGAATCATACGACTCGTCATAATTTATTATGGCATTAACATTCTCCCGAGTCACTATTAAGTCGTCGGGCAGTATCATAAAATGAGTATAATCAGAGTTTAAAAAAAACTTACGTGCCCTGTCATATGCTTCAGGTTGTGGAAAATATTTTAGCCACAGCTTAGGTATCCCATTTATCTTTTCGATTGCTTCGTCAAACTCTGGGATGCTACGTGGTTTGAAGATTACCAATAAAGGTTTCATCGCTACTGCCATCACTAATGTTTAGCTCAGCTCTCATTATTATTTTCTATTAAATGGAAGAAAAGCATAGCAAAAAGCATCACGCCAGGGCGAATCCACTATTATTAACCAATCAAGTCTTTAACTTCGAGTTTCATAACTACAATAGGAAATTTTAAGAGCCATTTTTTTGATTAGTCCTGACTCCAAGACAGTTACACGAAATCGCCAAATTTAGAAACTCTAGAAACTCTATTTTCGACCTATTTGAAAAACCAGATTCATCCCTTTCAGTCCACATGTAATTGATTGATTTTATTGGAAGGTCTTGAATGTAAAATGATCTGCCATTAATGATTTTTGCATTGTATATGCTATACAAGATTTAAGTGTCACAGTGCTTGGACCGATATCGAGGGTATAACTTAAATCAGATATTAAAGGGATATTCAACGGAAATCTTTTATTTTGCCATAGAGTCAAATACAGTAGAATATTATATTGAATGTGATGTTTTTATTCAACAAATGAGTTTTTCTGATTTGTATTCAGATTTATTATATAACATTAAGTATCACAAAAGCGAAATTCAAAAATCGTTAAAGAAAAGCCCTAATAATGCGTACCAATATGTAAACCAATTGTCTCAATTCACTGGATCAAGATATCATGTAACCCTAAACATCCATTTTCCAGATCCAAAAAAGATTTACGACGTAGAAAATTATGGTACAGAAAATCTGGGCTTAGTAGTAGATAAGTTCAGGAAGCGATTTCCGATACCACGAGAAACTATCAAACAAAGGACTATTGAATTCTTAGGAAATGTAACACCAGAAGATGCTTATATGTACGAAGGTAAAGAAGGGTTGAAGATTTTTACTCCTCAAGGTAGGATAGAAATTTTACCAGGTTCAATACATCTTTGGTGCGGGATTGATGAAAATGTGAAAAAATTTTGTGATTGGTTAATGCAAGAAGTGTTACTAATCAATGGCAAAGCTGCCAATTAGCCCGTGTTAATCTGTATTCATTGATTAATTATATTTCTTATTAATATTAGTTTTAAAATCTAAAATATTTACTTAAATTGGTAATTCACATATACTTTAATTACTTCAATTTATTACACATCAACATAAAACGATTGAAATAAATTTTACATTTTAGTACTTTTACATTTTAGTACTTAAATCTTACATCAATAATAAATGCGCAGCAAGAAAACTATTCTTTGAGTTAGAATATGAATACTTCAAAACTGCTAAAAAAATCTATTTGTGGATAACATCCATCATATTGGTAGTCTTAGTTACCGCAATGAGTTACAAGATTTTCATTTTCATATAGTGCGCAATTGGTATTATGCTACCCTTTAGTGTGGTCTATGATGTTTGCAAGATTGATATCGTAATCTGTGATTCCACCTGCATCGTGAGTACTCAGTTTAACTGTAACTGTATCATAGACATTTGACCATTCAGGATGATGGTTGATTTTCTCGGCCTCTAAAGCTATTCTTGTCATGAAACCAAATGCCTCGATAAAATTTGAAAATTTAAAAGACTTTTGCAATTTTCCATCTTTTATTTCCCATCCACTCAGAGTCCTGACGGTTTCATCTAATTCATTTCCCGCTAATTTCTTGTATTTTGGTTGAGACATGATTGATATTATCTTACTTGTTTTATAGACTTTTCATTCCTGAGATAAGTCCGTGTTGACTATGTGCCTAGCCAATTTATTTTTATAATTCAATATCATATTAATTGCCGCAATAGTTTTACAATCGATTATTTTTCCAGAAATACATTTTTTTAGAGCAGAACTCAATGTAATTCGTTTAATCTTTATTTGTTCATCTTCATCCGGAGTAAGTCTTTTTTTCGAAATTCTCAGGTTTGATGCCAAGAAGAAATACATTTTTTCAGTATCATAACCTGGAGCTAGATAACACTGAAATAAAGGTGTCAATCTACCCGTGTAACCTATTTCTTCGTTCATTTCGCGTAGTGCCGCATCTTGAGAGGTTTCGCCCTTTTCAATTTTACCGGCAGGAATTTCTAGCAGACTGTTTCTAGCAGCTATTCGAAATTGTTCCACCAGTATAATATTTCCCTTGTTGTCTAATGCGATTATCCCTACGGAATCTGAATGTTCAATTATTTCTTTTTCTATTATCTTATCTCCCAAGCGATACTTATCCAATCGGATCGATATTTTTCCGGAGTAAAGTTTGCTGCTGCCGGTTATAATGTGTTGATCCATTTCAAATAGAAAGTAATCTGAGGATACTTAATCTTTGTTTACTAGATTTAGTTAAAATAATTCGAGTAGCAAAGTAAAATTATACCAATGACCTAAACTTAAAATTTCTATTCAGAATATCAGCTAAGATATGGAATGAAATGTAACTACAAGTGTATTCAATACAGTAATTGATAATTTCTGGCTAATCGGATTTCAATCATATAATTTAATAATATTAATAACTTCACTCAATGCGTCGATTCTGACTGGCCATGAAAAATTCTCGTTCCACGGCTGATTAAATAGGATTCCAATTCGGGGTTGTACTAGATCGCTAAAATTTATAGGTGCATCATCGACCAGAATATCAAACGGATAATCGGTCTTTGGGGCATCATCGTATACGAACATGAGATCATCGCAGTGGATTCTGTGTAAATCCAACCACTTTATGACATTACTCACAGAAGATCTATATCTTTTTGTCAAAATGGAAATTCTGAATCCTTTATTATGAAGATTAGACACTATATTACCAATAGAAGGTTCTGTTGAGGGAATATTTTTCCAGCGCTTATCCCAAATATATGTAAAAATGTCCGAAACCTCGGTAATAGAAATATCGAGAATTTTTGATATGTCCCAGGAAATAATATTGTCTTTGGTTATGCTCGAATTGTTCCGCTTGTTAAATTCTTCAACCCAAATAACCATAGTGTCTGCGAGTACTGAATCCAAGTCAATTGCAAGTTTTCTTTTAGAAGCCAATTTACGCACGTATTGATTAAGTTGAAAAATATCTTATTTATTTTTTTGAATTGAATAGACGATTGGAATGTTTATTAAAAGCTAGCCAGAAACTCAGTTTCATACTTAAACTTTATTATATCGGAAAATTTAGTTTTTACCTGTGACAAATTTCTTCAAAACATTTTGCGAAACAATAGCGAGATCTGACAAAAACATCAGGTTTGCAGCAATTGTCGATCATCACGGAACAATCCTGGCATTATATGAAAGAAAAGGAATTAAACCATTGCTAAATGAAGAACAAACTGCTCAGTATGCACTTGCCGCTGTTACTAGACAGTACACGAGAATAAGATGGCAGTCGATTCTCGGTAAAATCGATTATACATGCTCAAGCTATGAAAGATTATTGAGGATTACAATACCAATAACTGATTCTAGAAATCACCTGTGCTTTGTCATCATATTTACACTGGATGTAACTACAAAGAATTTTCATCAAATCATTATGAACAAAGTAAAACCTATAGTAAAAGAAAAGGAAAAGGAATTGTTGAATAGGGCATAGTCCATATCCAAACACATTAGTTTTGTAATCACTCTTGTTCAAATGAACTTAAAATAAATGAAGGCCAGATTAGCCGGTTTTTTAATAATATTGATATACTCCTGTTTTTTCCATTATAACAAAATATGCCAAAGGAAAGAATAAAATTTTTTAGATCTTATGAACCGCATGGCCTTGAGCAGGACATTAACCATTTTTTAGAGAATGAAACAAAGGTTGTGATGGATATCTCTTTTTTGCATACTGTAACAGGTCATGGAAACGAAATTTTTTATGATGCCTACATACGCTATACGCCGAAATCAGCGTCAAAAACTAAGGAAGGGAATTAATAATATAGATCCACAATTGCAACTTGGTATCAATTACTGGAATCTATAAGTACTTAGTATTATCAGGATTTACTTGGAATAAATTCGATAAGCCCTTGCGGCTAGTGTAGCTAGTCGTAGTGGTTCTGGTTTAGCACCTTGGATTACTAGTGAATTTAGCAAATTCGAAGCATCAGAAAATTCGAGCCCCCAATGACGAAGATATATTGTTTTTCCAGTCCACAACCTCAACGGTTTTCGTTCATCAAGTTTCAAATAATCCTTGATTTTTTGGTTCGCAGACATGCCATGAATAGAGCCCTTCAATCCGGAGGATCTTCTGTATGAAATAGCTATTACTGGTATCCCAGTTATTTCATTAATATATTTACCACTAATAATATTGAATAAACTGATTATTAATCCTCCTAGGAGAACACAGTTGATATCAGTTCTGCCTAAACTATCAATCATTGAAAGAACTTTATTAGTCCCATCATTTCCACCTACGATTGTATCAGCATATATGAAACCATCAACAACTAGATCACGTCGCATAACAATACCTGCCAAAATTGATTTCCTATCCTGTTTCTGAAAACTTTCTGCAATTGCAAGAATTCTAATTCCCTTCTTGTTATTATGAAATCGCACCAACTATGTACTTTTATTGCACTCAAATCATAATTAAATCATTATTAAGTTGAAAAATCCGATTTGGTCAAAGTAACTTCGATTCTTTGTATCTAATAAAGAAGGGTCTAAATATCATATTAGTAAATAACCATCTGTGGGCAATATTCAAAATAGTCAAAAAAAACCCAATGGTCTTATCAAGGAAACCAGTCCTTATCTTCTTCAGCACGCGTATAATCCTGTAGAATGGTATGGCTGGAATCAGGAGGCTCTTGAGAGGTCAAAGAAAGAAGACAAACCAATTTTCTTGAGTATTGGATACAGTTCATGTCACTGGTGTCATGTAATGGCTCATGAATCATTTGAAGACAATGATATTGCCAAAATCATGAATGAAAATTATATAAACATTAAAGTAGACAGAGAGGAAAGACCCGATATTGAT
>JBHENS010000038.1:0-14905 GCA_046261955.1 Nitrososphaeraceae archaeon
ATCCTATGAAATCCAAACTCCTCATACTCACATCCTCCATTTATCCCACATTGACCTCCTGTATCAAAATTAGTAATAATACAATCTGTAGACCTTGCCACAGCTTTTCTAAAGTCAACTCCGGGATCCATCCATCCTACAAATATTACATCATACTTTTCATTCAAATCTAGTGATACATCTTTAATATGAATATAATCAGGCTTTACCCTGTTAAATTCATAGAAAATACCACCGTCCTTTTCTATACCAATAGCATCTGGTATAAATTGTCGAATTTTATCCAAGAAATCTCCATATCCACACCCTACATCCAAATACTTTGGTTTTGGAGAAATTGATTTAGCTGTTGCAACAACACGCAATACATCAACTTTTCTATAGCCAAAATAAGTTCCGCAAATATATGGAAATATGAAACGTTCATGAAATGAAAATTTGTTATTTTTTCTGAATTCATGATATTTTATGTATGCTCCACGAAGATCCTTAATTTGAAATGGCATACATTAATAGATTACAAATTTTACTCAAATTTAACCTATTATCTTTGATTTTCAAACAAGACTAATTATTTAGCAGTTTCAAATTTAAGTGTCAGTTTAGTATTAAATTGTCCAAAAGGCTTATAAAGTTCTACTCTGCCTTTTCATTATGGCTCGTTCATTTGAAGATTGGTGGAAAACTGTTCCCGGTGATCTGCAGGCAAAATCTCGTAAAGGTGATGAAGGAAACAAACCATTGTTAAACCAGATTAACTATGTTTTACTTCATCTTCATTTAGCTGGAAAGCACGATGCAAAACCTAGTCACGATGAATTGAAGGACTGGCTTCACAGCGGTCAGGTCGATGTACTAAGGATGGCACCTAAGAAGTAACTTTCCATTTCATTTCTTTTTTTTCATATATTGCTATTTTATTATAACAGTGTTTTGTCTACGACATAGTGTTTAAATAGTTTAAAACATATGGTCCTTTAGTGATTTAGTAGATTGCCTATTGCAATACTTCCAGATGTTGATGAACAAAGATGTATTGGCTGTGCTCTATGTGTAGAAATATGTACTGCTCTTGGTCCAGATGTATTGAGGGTAAAACCAGTTGAGGGATGGAAGAGAGGTAAAGCTTTTGTATTCTATCCTGAAAGATGCATTTCAGATGGTGCATGTCTAGGCGTTTGTCCAACCCATGCTATATTCTGGATGAGACCAATGGAATATACACCAGGACAACCAGTTGCTTTACACAAGAACGGTGTATTCGACAAGGGTTGGGAAGAAGGCTAAAAAATTTTTCACATACCTTCATTTTTTAATTTTATTTTTACAGATATTGATAATTTAATCTAATTATAAAAGTACAACGCTATTCTGAACTATCGTTAAATGTTCAATCATTCATTCACTAACTTGTCATTAACAGATGGTTAGTTATACAATCAGTCTCCAAACTAGTATCAAGCTTTCTGAAATTAGCATCTTTGGAAATTGAATTCTAAACTTAAACTAAATATTTATTATAATCCACAACTCTCGAAGCTTTTTCATAATCTAATATCTGGTCGTTTAAACTCAGCGTAAAACCGATCTCATCTATCCCTTCCAAGAGCATTTTTTTCCTGGTCGGATCGATATAAAAATTAATCAATTTTTCGGATATAGAAATTGTTTGTTTAGCTAAGCTTATTTCTGCAATAACGTCATTAGTGTGTACTAAATTAAAAATGTATTCTATTTCACTTTGACTCAAGTATATCGGCAATAATCCTTTTTTAAAACAATTATTGTAGAATATATCTGCAAAAGAGGAAGCAATTACAACCCTAATTCCATAATCAAATAATGCCCAAACTGCATGTTCTCTAGAACTTCCACATCCAAAGTTATCTCTTGTCAATAATACTTGTCTTTCATTATATTTTGGATCGTTGAGGATAAATCCATTCTTCGGATTTCCACCCTGATCATAACGCCAATCATAAAAAAGAAAGTCTTCATATCCAGTTTTTTGGATAAGTTTGAGAAATTGTTTAGGTATTATCTGATCGGTATCCACATTCATCATGTCTAACGGAATTAGCTTACTTTTAACGTCTTGAAAAGGCTCCATTCATATCACCAGATTATAACCAGTCTCTTACATCAACAAAGTGCCCTTCTATAGCACATGCGGCAGCCATTATTGGACTTACTAGATGAGTTCTTCCACCAGCTCCCTGCCTACCTTCAAAATTCCTATTAGAAGTGCTTGCACATCGTTCTCCTGGTAATAATATATCTGGATTCATTCCAAGACACATACTGCAACCCGATTCTCTCCATTCAAATCCCGAGTCTTTAAAAATCTTATCCAAGCCAAGTCTCTCAGCTTCTAATTTTACCTTTTGGGATCCTGGAACTATCATCGCCCTCACTTTTGTCGATATCTTTCTCCCTTTAATAACAAGTGACGCTTCGACTAGATCTTCTAATCGTGAATTTGTACATGAGCCTATGAAGACTCTATCAATATGAACATCAGTCATTGGCGTACCTGGTTCCAAATTCATGTATTCCAGAGCCCTGATAGCTAATTTCCTCCTATTTTCATCACCTTTTGCAAATTGTTCAGGTGAAGGTATGGAGTCTGTTATGTCAACCACCATAGATGGGTTTGTTCCCCAAGTTATCTGAGGGGCAAGTTCGTCAACATTCATTGTTTCAACTCTATCAAATTTTACATTCACATCGCTCTTTAAGTTGGTTTTCCAAAAGTCTATCAAATTATCCAGTTCTGATTCTTTGGGAGCGTATCTTCTTCCTCGCAGATAGTTAAATGTAGTTTCATCAGGGGCAATTAAACCGGCTCTTGCTCCGCCTTCGATAGACATATTGCATATAGTCATTCGCTGCTCCATTGATAATGCAGAAATTACATTTCCCCTGTATTCGATAACAGTTCCAGTACCTCCATCGGTTCCTATTTTACGAATAATGTTGAGTATAATGTCCTTGGAAGTTATAGCATGGCGTCTTTTTAGATTCCCTTCAATATTGATTAGGAATGATTTTGGCTTGTACATCCATAAGCACTGAGTAGCAAGAACATGTTCGACTTCACTCGTTCCTATTCCAAAAGCAAGGGCCCCAAATGCACCATGCGTCGACGTATGACTGTCACCACAAACTATGGTAGTGCCAGGGAGTGTAAAACCAAGCTCTGGTCCAATCACATGAACTATGCCCTGATCCGGGCTCGTCATATCATAGATAGCTATTCCAAATTCTTTGCAATTTCTGCTTAGCGTTTCAAGTTGTGTCTTTGATACCTCATCGACAATAGGGAGTGATCTGCTTTCAGTAGAAACATTATGATCTGTTGTTGCTATTGTTAAATTAGGGCGCCTAACTTTCCTGCCACTCTGCTTTAGACCAGCAAAAGCTTGGGGAGATGTAACTTCATGTATCAAGTGCCTATCAACATAGATTAATGAAGGGCCACTAGAATCACCAGCATTTTTATTCTGACTACTATCTATAACTACATGACTATCCCAGATCTTGTCAAAGAGGGTTTGTTGCAATATTATGCTATTGTTAGTTGAATCGGAATATAATCATATAACTAATTGCAACCATTTTCTGAAAGCGATTATATACTAAGTGATAATGCTTAAATCTAGTATTCACAGAAATTAATTTCAATGTTTCAGCATGACAATAAGAACTATGAAGAATACGTTATGAATCATATAAAGAAAGGAACGACTACCTGTGCATTGACATGCAAAGATGGAGTTGTACTAGCTGCAGACACGAGAGCTAGCGCAGGTTACTTTATTGTAGATAGAAATGTTATGAAAATTCAAAGGATAGACGAACATTTAGGCATGACAATTGCCGGAGGTGTCGCTGATGCTCAAAACTTGGTTGATCTTTTGCGCTACAATGCAAATTTGTATAGATTGTCAAATAAAGATCGACTAATTCCTGTAAAATCTGCCGCAAGACTCTGTTCGAATGTTCTGTTCAATCAAAGATACTATCCTTATTATGTACAGCTCATTATGGCAGGATTTGATAAAAATGGTGAAGGTTCACAAATATACAATATTGATTTGTTCGGATCCATGACCAGTGAAAGATTTATCTCAACTGGTAGCGGTTCTCCGGTTGCATACGGTTACCTAGAATCAGAATATAAAAAAGATCTCAGTGTAAATGAAGCATACACGATAGCTATACAGGCAATTGCAGCTGCTATCAGAAGGAATTCTGGAACTGGTGATAGCATAAATGCTGTCATTATAGATAAAGATGGATATAGAGAGCTGTCCAAGGAAGTAAAAGACGCAGTACAGGCAGTATACTGATACCTCCACATCTCCTTTTTATCATTTAACCGAACTGCTGTTATTTTTGAATGAATGCGTAATTAACTAATCATCTAGAACTGCCAATTCAAACAAGAGTTCAGCAATTTATAATAAATTGATTGATACACAAGATAGGAAATATCAAAAAATCAAAGGAGAGGTTAAGAAGTTTATTAGAAAAAATAAAAAAGTAGATCATTTGACCATTTTAAATAACTTGAAGATAGACTACGACACACTAATACGCATATTGGATGAATTAAAGAGTAAGGGTAATCTGAAATAACTACTTGAGATGTTCTAGCAATGTTTTCTGATTTTCTTCATCAACATCGTTGTATGCATTATCCAGTATTTTTCGTATTCTTTGGGCACGTGCAGTGCCAAATCCAGGAATTTTGGCCAATTCAGCAGCTGAAGCATTTAATGCTCTTTTCGGAGTGTTAAATTCCTTTAACATTTTCACAGCAAACATACCACCAACTCCAGGCAATGAAGAAAGAACAGATAGTTGCTGTATTTGTTCCGAGGTCTGCTTTCTAATTTTTCGCAATAGTGGTCCATATGAATATTTTCTAGATAACTTGTTGGCAATTGCGATGAGAAAGCTCGTGGTATGTTCTATATTTGGTGTGTAAACTAAAGGTATCTTGAAATCCAAAACAACTGTGATTAATG
The DNA here is from genome assembly GCA_046261955.1 of Nitrososphaeraceae archaeon. Lineage (GTDB taxonomy): Archaea > Thermoproteota > Nitrososphaeria > Nitrososphaerales > Nitrososphaeraceae > TA-21. The sequence continues at coordinate 5,034 of JBHENS010000038.1, forward strand.
AATCATAAACTAGTTGAATTTTTTGATCATAGCTATGGAAAGACTTTTCAGATTGAGTTTTCAGACCCTCTATTATATCCCCTTCAACAATTAATAGAGGCGATGAGAAATGTTTTACGAGTTGCGAACACTGAATGAATAATCTTCCATCATAAAAGGAACTTAAAAGATCGGGTATAGTTTTTCTTTCAATCACTACATTATCAAAAACGATATAGTCACCAACCTTCAAAGTAGCAAAATCTACAAAAACACCTGATTGCTTGAGCAATTCTGGAATGCCACTGTTTCTTTCTCTTTTATCGACTACTATTCTCAAATTGTATCTACCAAGAGAATATTGTACCAAAGTTTTAAAAATATTGATGTAAAATTAGAGCCTCTAGTGGGACTCGAACCCACGACCTAAGGTTTACGAAACCTTCGCTCTACCAACTGAGCTATAGAGGCCTATGTCATGGATACATTTGCAATCATACAACCAATTTAACTATTTTCTAATTCGATGAACATATTTACTACAAATGACTATCGAATTCATCTAGATTTGGTTTTAAAACAAGATTAAATAGTTGAAAATTCAAGTTTTCTAAAGTGAAAATTTCAATCTCTGGTATTAGAGGCATCTTTAATCAAGACCTTAACTTAAATAATATCATAAATTTTTCCAGATTGTTTGCTTCTTTTATTATTAATAATTCCATTAATCCTGAAAAGAAATGCTTGGTGGCAAGAGATACCAGATCTTCAAGTGATATAATTCTTCGGACAGTATCAGCAGCCATTATGGAAAAAGGGATCGATGTCTTTGATTTAGGTGTAGCTCCAACACCCTTTGTATTTCGTGAATCAATTAAATATGGTAACGCTATAATAGTAACAGCTTCACATAATCCTTTAGAATGGAACGGTTTAAAATTTGTAATTAATGGAAGAGGAATGTTCGAAGAGGAACTTGATTCAATTCAACAACAAGATGCTACATCTAGTGCAGGATTTGGAAAATCATATCACATAAATTCAAAATATATACTTGATATTCTTGAATTAATGAGAAAGAATAGATATCTTGATGACGGTAGAAAAAGAACAAATACAGTTGGCTTAGATCCCGGAGGAGGAGCTATATCTTCATTTATTCCAAAACTATACGATTCATTGAACCAGGATTTCTTGTCAGTAAATGACATTGCTGGTATTTCGTCAAGATCCCCTGATCCCACGACTGATGATCTTTTTGAATTGAGGAAGCTTGTTTTATCCAAAAAGCTAGATTTAGGTTTTGCATTTGACATGGATGCTGACAGGGTTGTAGTCGTAGATAGAAATGGGAACAAACTCTCACCAGATCTTACACTTTTGTTATGTATTGCAAGTACATTGTATCACGGAGCAAAAAAATTTGTAGTCAGCATAGATACAAGTAATGCTATTGAACAAATGGTTACTGATCATGGTGGAACTTTAAACTATTCAAAAGTTGGAGAAGCTAATGTAGTGAAACAATTGCTCAACTTGAAAGCAGATGCGGGCGGTGAGGGAAGTAGTGCAGGTTTTATCATGCCAAAATTTAATATGTGTAGAGATGGCATATTAGCCAGCGCAATCATTTTCTCATTAAATGAAGATCTCTATAACGATTGTATAGAAATTGCTTCAAATTACTCAACAATTAGATCAAAAATTCCAATAGAATCAAATTTTCAGAAAACAGTCATTGAAAAATTCGAAGAAAAATATATGGCAAAATCTTTTCAGATAATAAAAATGGATGGTACGAAAATATTAATCGATGATAAATCTTGGATCCTGATTAGATCCTCTAATACAGAAGATGCAGTTAGAATTTCAGTGGAATCATCTCCAGATAATGTATTATCTATTTTTAACGACGCTAAGAAAAAGGTACAATCTATTTATGAAGAGATTAAATGAAAGAGAAATCATAGACCTCTTTACTTCTTATATTAACGATCCCTTACTGGATAAGGTAAAGGGAGATGACGTAGTAATTGTGCCACTAAAATATGACATGATGAAGAGATTGAACAAAACAGGGAGAGTGAACATTGTGTTAAAGAGTGATATGTTAATTGAAAGTACAGATGTACCTGGAATTATGAAACCTTGGCAAATAGCAAGAAAGAGCATAATAGCATGCATAAGTGACTTTGCTGCCAAAGGTATAAGGCCATACGCATGTCTTATTTCGATAGGGATACCAAGAAGGTATTCAAAAAAAAATATTATTTCTCTTGCAACTGGATTTACACTAGCATCAAAGGAGTATAAAGTACACATCTTGGGAGGAGATACCAATGAATCTAAAGAGTTAACGATTGATTGTAATATGATGGGCATTTCAACTTTATCGGATAGCAAAATTCCTAAGAGAAAGGGTGCAAAGGTTGGAGATTTTATAGTAACATCTGGAAAATTTGGATATACCTCTTCAGGATTGAAAATTATCCTATCACATTTGAGTGCTGAAAAAAAATTTAGAACAAAATCAATATCATCAGTAACATTCCCAAAACCGCAAGTGGAATTTGGATTTGAACTCGCAAAATATTTTTCATCCTCAATAGATTCTAGTGATGGTCTGTCTTCTTCATTGTACGAGCTTGCGCAAACAAGCAAAGTAGATTTCCTCATTAACAAAATTCCAACACCAAATGACTTGACTCATTTTGCTAAATTGAATTCGATTAATACCGATGATCTACTTTTTTTTGGTGGAGAAGAATACGAAACAATTGCAACAGTTCCAAGATTAGATTTTAAGAAATTGATTAAAGAGGCCAGAAAACACAGAATCAAGGTGTATCGTATTGGCGAAGTAATAAGGGGCAGTGGAAATGTAATCTACGAATTAAAAGGAATTCAAAAGCATATTAAGAATGAAGGATTCGTGCACTTTGCAAAATAATATTTTAGTATAGAGACGATTATACCCTTCTTCCTCTGCGTCCGCCGGGTTTCCTAGTTGTATCATGAGGTATTGGAGTCACATCATCGATTCTGCCTATTCTAAAACCAGCTCTTGCAAGTGCCCTTATCGCGGCCTGAGCACCAGGTCCAGGAATACGTGGTCCCACACCGCCAACTGCTCTTACTCTAATATGCAATGCATTGATACCTTTAGTCTTTGCCATATCCGCTGCTGCAACAGCAGATTTCATTGCGGCATATGGAGACGATTCATATCTGTCAGCTGTTACATGCCTTCCACCAGAACTAAAAGCGACCGTTTCAGCGCCACTAATATCAGTTATATGAACTAAAGTATTGTTATAACTGCTAAATATATGGGCTACACCCCATTTGTACTGTATGACTTCCTCAACTTCTGACATTAAGTATGTAAATCTAAATTTTTTAAAGGGTGTTAAAAACCTATCCTACTTTCTAAGGTTAAACCGCTTGCTCATGAGACATTAAATTCTAGAAAACAGATCTATTAAATCAGGATAATTCAATATATGAGCCTTTTAGCACAACTTTAATGAAGTGGATAATCCTGTAAGTTATTTATGAAATGGTTCAATCGTGATAAAACAGACGACGAACCCAAGTTCCTAACTTGCAAATATTGTGATATGAAGTTTGAAGACAAAGAGCGTTTAAAGAGACATACTAGGAAAGCCCATAGCGAAAAAGGTGGCGACATGCCAAAATTTAATCCATTTGGCACATGACATCCATATTGATAAGATAAAACATGTTTCCACTTCATGATGACAATCAGAGATTACATGGCAGACCTTATGTAACTTATTTACTAATTGCCATCAATGCAATAATTTTTCTAGCAGAAGTTATTGTTACAGCAAATTTCTCTGATAGAGCATCAACAAATGCACTATTGGAAACGTATGGTGCTATCCCAAACAAAATACTTGGAGGAGATATATTTTCAGCGATCTCATCAATATTTCTTCATGGCGGAATAGCTCATCTTATCGGCAACATGTTATTTCTCTTTGTATTTGGTGATAATATTGAAGACAAATTTGGCCGCATAAAATACGTTCTCATATACATTGGATGGGGCATTGCGGCAGCACTCGCGCATAGTTTCTATGCAATGTCTACAGGTGGAGGAGATATTCCTGCAATCGGTGCATCAGGAGCAGTTTCGGGAGTGCTGGGAGCATATTTAGTACTGTTTCCCCGAGCTAAGATATTTACGATAATAGCTGCATTTTTCATTACAACAGTAAGAATCCCAGCCATAGCGTACATTCCTTTCTGGTTTGTAATGCAAGTTATCTTGAGTCTGATAAATCCGCTGGGAGGAGTCGCCTATGTTGCACATATTGGTGGTTTTCTTGCAGGATTGTTAACCGGATACGTATTGAAAAACGTAGTAACTGGTTATGGCGTGGTAACACCCCAAATACGATACCCAGGAAAGGATCGTCAAAATATCACTAGCATGCCAGATATGACCATTCATACGCAACCGGAAGTCATCAAAGGATCCAATTTCTATGAAATTATTGCCGACATGCCAGGACTGGCAAGTCAATCAGAGATACAAGCTAATTATGATCCGAATACTCAGAGTGTAAGGGTTTTTACTACTGGTTCAAGAAAATATGATATTAACATAAGAATATCCGATATCCAAGATGATATTGTAAAAATTGATCAAATTAAATATCTTAACGGGATAGTAAGGATTCGTATATCAAAGCAAAAGTCATAGTGATTTCTTACTTCTCTTCCATAAATCATTTCGTAACTTGATCAATAACTGATGAATCATGCAGACTTTTACTCAATTCCCTGTATTTCTTGTTAATAAACTCCAAAGATTCTACAAGCTTCTTTGTTTTTCCATATTTGAATCGGACTAACTCTTTATGTCTCCAAAAATGTTTTGCATCTGCCACATAAATAGTGGTAAAATAATCAGGACCTATTAGAGTATCTGGTAATTTGATATTATGAGGAAAGAGGTATTCAACACCAAACCATTCATCTCCATCAGGATAATCATTACCCGTTATAATATCAAAATATATATGTAGTCTGTCTTCTACAGTGAATCCTTCATCTTTTATGAGGGGGTGTCTAACATTAGATTTATGATAGTCTATTTTCACCAATTCTACTTCAAAATATGTTCTTATAATAGCGCGTCTGAAAATTTCATTGGATTCCCTCAGATTCAAAGATAATATAATAACACACGACGACTATTTTATAATCTTTTTAGCAGAAGAATGAAAATTTGTGCTGTGATCTGGAAATCTATCGAATATCTGGAATCATCTACATAATTAATATAATAGCAAAAAATCTAAATCATCACTTAAGCGGGGGTCGCCTAGCCTGGTAGGGCGTGGGATTGCTAATCCCATGTTCGCAAGAACTCGTGGGTTCGAATCCCACTCCCCGCGCTTTTCTTGTGGTTTCATATCAAAATAATAAAAGCAAAGGGGGCCAAAAAATTTATCAGGAGAGATTTTGCCTCAGATGAAAAGAAATATTGCATTGATAGCGGACAATAGCAATTCTAATGCTGAAAAAACGGATTATCAAACCTTTAACAATAAAATAATTACTATAACGTGTAACTGTTCAAAAAATTACTTTCGAAAGGCATTGACAGGAGTGAACTAGGAAATATGGTCAAATTCAAAAATTTTACATTAGCTACGGGTCAAATATAAAATTCAATGTTCCACCAAAATTGAGGAGATGTCGCGAACATACAGTAGAAGTAGAAGTACATGCGAATGGCAAGTTTCTATTTCTGACACTACTCCTAGAAGACCCAGATAAGTACAACAATGGTGGGCTGATAATGATTCACTTGACTTAGTAAGGAATGGTGGAAAATTGAATCTCAAGAATGAAAGTTACAAAAACTCTTGGGGTTTTCCAATATTTTCTGATGCAAAACCTGGAGAATACATTGCGTTTATTGGAGTGTATCAGGACACATATGGCTTGCCTACACTGAATAGACGACTTGTTGCCTATAAGCTAAAGAAGGTTAAGGTTGTTTGAATCAATCAAAGGGCTAACAATTTTGTGGGTTCAAACTGTTTGATTTCTTAAAAAATTCCTAACTGCTTATTTTAAAAGAAAGTCAATTTTTTGTCTTCTTAATCCCGCTTCATCATCTTAATTACAGCTGAGAGTTCTTGTTCATTACTTGCCAGTCTTGCTACTTTTACAACATCCCTAATATCCGTTGAGCCCAATTCATACCAAACCTTTTGCGAAATGCCAAGAGCCATGTGTTTGTCAACGTTCTCTTTTGTGAGCTTGGAAATGGGCGATTTGTACAAATTCTTCAAATGAGTATTCTGGACTCGAAGTACTACAAATCTGGAAATGAGAGGTTCAACTATTCTCTCTGAATCATTGGCAGTTGCAAAAACCCACGTGGTCAAATAGGCTTGTCTTGTCTTTCTAATTTTTGTCTCCGAAATGATTCCTGTTTCCATCAGGTGTAATAAGGAGGACTGGTCAATGTTGTTCATCTTATCTAGTTCATCAATTAAAAGAAATTTAGGTCTGTTTTCAAAAGCTTATTTACTAATCCCGATTTAGTTGTGTTACTTCCAACTACAAAATATGATTGTTTTATGCTTCGCATTATTTCTGTCAGGAACATTGTTTTCGCGGATCCTGGTTTACCAACTAAAAGTACGTGAATTGGTCTTTTTGAGAGTATCGATTTATTGAAAACGAATTTAATGTCAGTATGGCCCACAAATTTTTTCGAAATTACATATTTTGGCTAAAGATGTTTTATCCCATATTGAGCTTAACTTTTGTTTTATTAGCCCTACCAAAACTTATTTCGACTCTTCTATTTCAAAGGGATTAGGAGCTTAAAGCTTTTCTGCAAACCCAATATAGATAGAAGGTAATATTTTGAAAGCTGACCGATTGATTAAACAGATTGGCCAGCTTTCGTATACTTGGTCAGTTTTTGCATAATAGAACGCACGAGCGCTCAAAAAAGACTACGGAAGCGTAGACCATTTGCCATAATGCAAATTAATTAAAAATGGTAGCTTTATTAGAATTGGAACCCAATAGTATCATTGTATTTTCGATTTAAATTGTACCTCAGCTCAGCTCAGTAACTATCTCTATCCGAAAATTATGTTAATTTTTTCTATGGAATCGTTACCACAGTATGGACAGTAACTTGGATTTTTTACGGTAGAAATTGATATTAATTGGAATTTTATCTTGCATCGATTGCATGAAAATGTTCCGGCCCTCATAATTAACTTGAAATACCATATTTTTCATTATAGACAAGGAGATTTAGAGGTAGACGGTCCTTTTTGTTACCTGTCAATTTTTTTATGGGAAAACCAAATCCAATTACAGCAGAAACATTCAACTCCTCTGGAATCCCAAAATCGTTCCTGAATTTATCTTCCTCTATTCCTGTAAATATTCCTGAACCTACTCCATAATTCCAGGCTGCCAACTGCATGTTCTGTATTGCCCTACCTGCGTCAATCAAATGAAAATGATATTTTGGATTTGTGAGGATTATTATTGCGAAATTACAATTGGTAACCCATTTACCACTAGTGCTGTCTTCCCCCAGCTTCTTTAGATTCTCTTTATTTTCGACTAGTATGAAACGCCAATGTTGAGTGTTAAGACCAGTTCCTGTTAATCTGGCTGCTTCGAGCACCTTTGATTTTATTTCACTTGGAACTTCATTTGGACTGAATTCTCTAATATCAAGTTTGGTCGCTACAGATTCAAAAGCATCCATACATACTCATTCCTTTTTAAGATATTAAAGATTTAAAGTTCTTTCAGTAACAAAAACGAACAGTTTATGACCAGACAATTTGTTCCTCCAAACAGTGCAACTAATCCTATGGCCTATACAGACAGACATTGATTACGATATACTTGATAAATTGGGCAAAGATATTTCAAGAGAATTTGAAAATATCAAATTAACTTTAGATGTACACGTAGAGCTAAAGAGAACCATTAAACTTCAATCTTCAATTAACGAACGTACAAGTCAATGGAACTCATTAGAGATACTAGAGTCACTCAACAAATTGACGTCTAGTAAAGAAATAAGGATACTTGGCATCTCCAATATAGATGCATATTCTGATGGATTTGATTTCGTCTTCGGAGAAGCGTACTATAAAGGTAGAGTAGCGGCGATATTTCTCCCTAGACTAAGGCAGGAGTTTTACGGATTAAAGCCAAATCCATCACTATTTTATGATAGACTAGTTAAAGAGGCTATACATGAATTAGGTCATGTATTTGGCTTTGGTCATTGTAAGAATTCGCGTTGTGTCATGCATTTTAGTAACTCCTTGCTAGATGTAGATAAAAAAGGAAAGGCATTTTGCCACACCTGTAGAATTGAGTGTTGACCTGTCCTAATGAACTTAACTTCTTTGTACTCTCGTAGGTAAGCTTTATTGAGCTGATTAGCTCAGTTAAATTAGCTAAATCGGGCCTAAATTTTAGGCAACATTCATCTTCCCAATATTATCCATGTATGGGAAGGATACGCATAGTAGGGCTAACTTCTAATAATGCAAAGGATGACCAAACTAGACAATCAAACTAGCGCGAAACCTCGATTGGTCCTTATGGACTAATTATGAAGAAATCAAAGGACTGAAAGCAAGAGTACTAGCACTCAGAAACTAGTGCCAGTTTAAAATATAAAAGAGCCGTATTAATTCTTGCTTATAAATGAAAAAGGAATTTATTCTTTCAAAGATTGAAATGGCCCACGACGGAAGTCCTCATGTTTACATTGGATTTGTTAACCCCAATGATTCCAAATCCGGAGAAGCGCAGCAGCAGAATCCTTTTGGACCTAAGGCGATGGCATTCACTTCTCCAGAAGATTTGATGAAAAATTTGCCCAAAGCCATGGGAAATATTACAGGAATGATGAGTGGCGGCGGTCTTGGCGATTCTCTTACATTCAAGTTAAGTATGAGAGAGTATGAAGACATGGGCCTGAGAGTCGGTGACAAGGTATCAATAGAAATTAAGAAAAAGCAAGATAGTGGTATTTAATCTGAATTTTTATACAGACTAACCAATGACCATACGACTCATCTGGAACGAACAATGATTGTTTTATCTAGTTTATTATGTACATTCTCTGTATATAATTAGAGAAGATGTAATTGATAAAAAAAACACTGAAAAGTATCGAACCCTTTACCTCAAATAGTGAAAAGAATTCCAGGTTCTGTATAGGATGCGGAGAACTTGCAACCAAGATGGTCAAATATGACACCGAAGGAGCGATAATATTGGAGAAATATTGTGATAAATGTGCCAAAGCAATTGAAGATAGTTCGCCAAAGTAGCCAATAAAATTTAGTCACAGGCAGCTATATCATAATAAGTGCTAATTAGAAGAGAAATAAAGCATACTAGCACCAACCGGAAACGTTCTATAAAATAAATTTAATATTATGAATCCCCAAGTATAGCTAATGGCTTCGAATCTCGCTCGCCGCGCTTTGAATTTTGCAGAGTTAGACGATGTGTCTCTTCCTGCTGTTAAAGGCATTTCAAACAAGCATTTGTGCGGAAGTATGTAAGTAAAATGAGAAAATAGCATCAATATAAAAACGACTGAAAATGAGAAAGAAAAATGAGGTAAGATAGGATTACTTTTGTTCCAATTCCTTGATCCTCTCCTTTATTCCTTGAACTTCCTTCTCAAGCCCATCACTGTATTCTTTCAGCAGAGCAATCCTTTCTTCCCTCGTTAGAAAGTTTCTTACTTGATCAACTCCTACCCCACAGCATCCGAATCCCATTGAATCACCTCCTTATGTTCCATTATCGGTCATACGATATATACAAAAGGATGTATT
>JBHENS010000039.1:0-14275 GCA_046261955.1 Nitrososphaeraceae archaeon
GTGCGGTTTCCGGCGCAGCTATTGCACCCGTTGTATTTTTTCTAGGATTAAAAATGAGTTCAGCCGCAGATACTGCGTTACTTGCCAATGGAGAAACTGTCTTTTCGATTTTGTTTGCGTGACTTATCTTTAGAGAAAGATTGAGACCTATTGGATATATCGCAGTAACATTGATCCTAGTCGGAGTATTTCTGGTTACAACAAACCTTGATTTTAATAGCTCAATATTTAGTTTGAATTTGGGTAACGTGTTAGTCATCTTGTCAACAATTATTTGGGGATTCGACAACAATATTTGTAAAATAATAGCCAGACAGATACATGTGTCAAGATTGATTCAGCTAAAAGCTTTAATCGGAGGATCCATATTAATAGGAACGGTCATTGTATCAGGAATTCCTTTTAATATTCAAAGTGAGCAGGTACTCCCCATTATTCTTCTAGGTGTCTTTGGATTTGCCATATCACTCTACCTGTACCTTCATAGCATAAAAAGGATTGGAGTAATCAAGGCATCATCCTTGTTATCTTTATCTGCAGTATTTGGACTAGTTTTCGCATTAATTTTTCTACATGAGTTAATTACTGTCAACCAAGTAGTAGCCATATCAATCATGATATTTGGAATACATTTAATGTACACATATGAAAAGAAAGATGAAATAATCTTCAAGTGAATTTTTGGGACATTTTTTGATCAAATTGAAAAAACAGATCCTATTCGTGCTCAATAAATGGCACTTTGTGACACCAAATGAAAAGTACTGATCTCCGTGAAAGCTTTTTGATCAATATATTGTCCCCTTAGATTCTCCTATATTGAGCATTTTCGACTATCGTACTGCTTAATCCTATATCCTCATAATCGATTGCTAGCATCTTGGCTTTAAGATATGTCTTAACGGCTATCATAACATAATCTAAAATTCTACTCTGCCTCTTCCATCATCGGTTAAGTAAATTCTAGTCCGACCTATTTTTTTTATATAACCCTCAGAAGTCAGTTCGTCTACTAGATTATCCATTTGCACATCTATTATTCCGATTTCTTTTCCGATCTCATTTCTGTCAATACTTTCAATTCCATTACTCACTGTCTTTTCATAGAGTTTCCGAAGAAACTTATCTCCGATTCTTTCTTCAGACATAATAGAATATAGACTCAATGGTGCTTATGTCTTTAAATTTATTTCAAGACTCCGTATACTAGTCTACACGTCATAGTCGTTTGCCGTATAATATGGTTAGAATTTCAATCACAAAGATTACAATAATTATAAAGCAACTGGTGGGCATCTAATCCGGTTGAATGTTGAACAAGAAACAACCAGGCCCACCAGTTACCTGTGTTTAAGATTAAAAATGCTTGGTTGTCTAAATATATAATATCTTAGGTAGAATGGACATAAGATTTTGACAAGAATAAATGTAATTTTTTATACTTATCATAAGTAAATCTTATTTTTGAGTCGCTCAATTAAATAAATCATACTGTTAGCTCTATATACTTGATGCCTTGCGTATTTCCCATTAAAAGGATATAAAATAAAAAAACCAATTATCTTCTATGTCAGATATTGAAAAGGAATTAGATCCTATAATTGAGGAATTCAATAAAAGTGCAGAAGCAGAAGAAGCAAAAAAACAAAGAGAAGCGTATATTGCTAAACACGAAAGATTTAAGACATTAGTTTCTGATGTCATTAATCCGACAATGATTGAATATGCTCGGTATCTGAATGAAAGGGGTCAAAACGCACGAATAGATATTCATTGGCACTTTTTTGATATTACATTTGAAATTCATGGTAATGAAATGCGTACACATGGTTATATCGGCACTCTCGAATTCTTACAAGTAAATGATAAGATTAAAGTTGTGGAACAAATCCGCGGTTATTCAACAGATGAACTCTACAATGAGAGTCAGGTTACTGAGGAATTGGTGAAAAATAAAGTAATTAATTTTATTAAAAAATTCTACAAAGTCTACCTTTAAGAGAAATAAATTATTAACTTGTTTTACAAAGCAAAATTATAAGTATTATTTTATCATATAATTTCTATCTATGTTTCACATTCTTCCCTTAAACTTGAATAAGGTTCTCAATCTGATTCTGGTTCTCGGTCTAGTAACATCTGCCTTCTTGGTTCTACGTATCTTCCTTGATAGATAATAAACGAAATAGATTCTATAATAGGAAGCCGATCTGTTGCATAATGAATTAATAATTTTGCAAATGATTTTTTATCAAGTTTACAGTAACGAAATTAAAAGGTTATAACATTCCATGGTAGTAGACTGAACTTTATTCTGGCCCCACTGTATTGGTATGTGAAGATTGTGCAGGACTTAATCTTTAAAAGGTTGCAATATTAATAAGTAATAATGTCGACTAATTCGGATAAACCAAAATTTGATGGTCGTATAAATCTGCTAAAGTTATTTGCTAGTCTAATAAACCCAAGTGATGTAGCCCAAATTACTACAACACTCAATGTGAATGGAATTATAATTACCGGAACCATGATAGGTATGAAACCATATTATGAAGCGATTGGTGAAAAACTAAAAGAAACGGTAAGAGGTACGTCAGAGGAAATTGATACTGCGGTAAAGAAAGACTTGGAAGAAATCTTTGAACAATTAAAACAGCCGCCATCCATAGAAGAACTTGAAAAGGGATTTGACTTTGAATATATCTATCTAAAAGACGCCAAATTTTACACGGGTGGAATTTTTTTTCCGGCTGAGGGCACTTATTGGATTGGTAAAATAGACTCAGTTGATGGATTTATTTTAGGTTCTTTCGCCCCCATTCCGTTGCCATGATATCATTTACTTATTTCACCACACTCCTCAAATCCGATCATTCATGATGTTGCCGATAGTTGCCGACTTTCACTTAAAAGGTAATAATATCTACTAATAAACCAAATAAAGGGACAGATACTGCTATTAGCAACAGCATCCATGAACTAATATTGATAAAAAGTCTTAAAATAACATTACTTCTGGGTGCTTTAGTCCCGGGCGTGGGTCATATCTATCTAGGGGTTAACCATCCAGGAATAATGATTTTCTTAATTGGAGTGTTTCTAAGATTTGTTACAGACGTTTTTTTTCCTTTTCCATTAGATTGGGCAATCTTTGGCATTTACTGGGGCTGGGCATTGATACATGTTTACAGAATTTATAAGGTAATATCCGAACCGGTAGGACAGGCAAATTAAAATATACTAAAATTCTTGAAGATAATACGTTTTATGAGTGGAGTGCTAATATGTCCGCGTTGAAATACTATAATAACAGATAATCAAAAATTACCTAGATTGAATGCGTTAGATGATGAATTAGGTCCACTGCTTCATAAATTAGAGAAAAAACTGAAACGACAAAGACTACAAAACAAAAAACGAAAAAGGGAGGACTTGGATCCTGACAAATGGTTCAGTGAAATAAGCGAAAAAATCCTTCTGCCTATAATGATTGAGTATAAAAAATTCCTAGAAACTAATGAGGAGAGTCTCTCGCTGAGTTGTGCCATAGAAAAATCACATCAGTTAGATGAAGGGATTCTGTTTGAATTAAAGCATTCTATCCCGATTTTAAAACACGATACTGTAAGAAGGATTACTTTCTTCCCAAGGAAAGACAGAGTTCATATTTTTGAAGAAGGGACACTAGGTGATGGGCACCCAGTAGAACTTAGTTACACTAGAATTGAAATAACACATGAATTTGTAAGAAAAAAATTGACTGCATTGATAAAAGAATATGTTGAGAAATTATTGACTAGTTTTAAATAAATCATCGAGCATATTCTCATATGAAGTTCGTTCTTTATCAATTCAATCCCTTTATGAAGATCACGTTTGTAACAAAAATCTGTCTCTTAGATACTTTAATTTTATGTCGGAATATTTATTCAATGTTGATATGCATTAACAAAGGGATGATTTAATAGAGTGTCGATATCGGGAGGGAGTGAAATAATTAATTGTAGAGATTGAGAGAAAATATCCGTAAATAAGTTAAATTTTCTGGCACTTATCAAGCGTGACGGGGACCGTTACTATAGATTTCAGGTGATTGATAAGGGACTTACTTTAGATCTCGCATATCTTTATAAGGCTTTGAGGTATCAGGATTGGTAGATACTCCTGCCATCCTTTCTTTAACTAGCTTTATTCTTTCTATTGGAGCAATCTTATCATCTTCCGCGGGTTCTTCTCCATAAAAGAATTTATCATGAATTTCTTCCTTGTTGGCGTTTAGCCATAAATATTTTCCATCGTAAGCATCTGCTAAGTTCTTTGGGATCCAAAATGTGCTTTTATTAAATGATCCTTTTTCCATTCTAATGTGATTTTGAGATATTCTTTTAATTTTACCGAGTTTTTTACCGTCATTAGATTTTACCTCCCTATCTTCAAGATCTGTCCATAGTACCGTAGGACCCGCTATATTTTCTTCAGGCATGTTATACAATGCACAACATTAGATATAAGCAAATTGATCAACAGTTAAATTCAATATTGTGTAATTATTATTCACAATGACTAAGGTAAAAATTTCCGGTAAAAGATTGATTGACAAAAAGGTAAAATCGTTTGATGGAAAAGATTTGGGTAAAATTAAAAGTATTACACCTGAATACGTAGAGTTAAAAGATGGTGGCAAGCGCTATTTCGTTCCAAAGGTACATGTTAAGGAGTATGACAGAGAGGAGCTATTTGTGTTATTAATGGAAGATGAAGTCAAAGACAGATATCAAAGGAATGATCCTCCGTTACCATCCGAAATACAAGAGGCCGAACTTTCGGGACAGGGATATGCCTCTTATCACGAAGTGATACCATTCATGGCAAAGGAGCCAGGTGTACAATTAAAGGGAGAAAAATCAGGGGAAATTTTGAACATTCCATGGGAAGATGTAATACATAAGCACGTAAGAACCGTTGACAATGTGGATATAGGCGATGTCGACAGAGTTGGAAATGAATTCATTGTAGTGAGAGAGGGGGTTGCAAAAGTTCACTTGTATTATATCCCAAAACAGTATATTACTAATTACGATGGAAGCTCCATATGGATTGATGTATCCAGCGGGCTAGTTAGTGCCAAATTTGAACGTGAAGATGAACCAACGCAAGAAGAGATAGAAATGTTATTAAATGAAGTACCTGATAAAGATCAGTAATATTTTTTTCTCATCTTTATTTGTTTCATTTCAGTCTGAAACTACTTAGAGCACTAATTATTTTGTGACAGCTTGTAGGTAGGATTTGAATCATATAACACGTTTTCAAGACCACGGGACCGGAGTATCAATGGCCGCCGATTTTCTAAACTTAGATTATAAAAAAGTAACTAAGAAAATTACAAGTTTTATTTCAGATCAAGTCACATCAAGAAAGAAAAACGGCATGGTTATCGGACTCAGTGGCGGTATCGATTCCTCTGTTTGTGCCGTATTAGCATCCAGAGGCCTTGAAAATAAAAAGATATTTGGTCTGATTATACCCGAAAAAGGAATTACGCCAAAAAGGGACACTCAAAATGCTCGTCTCTTGGCAAAGAATTTGAAAATTAAATATAAAGAGATCAATATTGAACGTGGAAAAAAGATATTATTAAACAGATTACCTAAGGACAAACTATCCGGAGGAAATTTTTCAGCAAGACTCAGAATGGCTTTGCTTTATTATTATGCAGCAATCAATAATCTTTTGGTATTGGGAACTGCTGATAAAAGTGAATTAATGATAGGCTACTTTACCAAGTTTGGTGACGCTGGAGCTGACATATTTCCTATCGGAGAGTTGTATAAGAGCCAGGTCAAATTGTTGGGAAAAGAGCTACGATTGCCGGAACAAATTGTCCAGCAAGCAAGCAGTCCTAGATTTTGGAAAGGGCAACTGGCTGAAAAAGAAATTGGCCTGTCATATTATGAGATAGATAGAATCTTGGAATCTTATATAAATAAAGATTTGAAAAACTGTGAACTAAGCAAGAGAAAAATAAAACTAGTAGTTGATATGATAAGAAAATCCCAGCATAAGAAGGAAAAGATACCTGTTTGTAATGCTTTTTAAGAGTGACTAGTGGTCAAATTTTTCGATATATGATTGGGATTTATGCGAAGACTGAATGGAATGATTATATATCCATTCTAAAATGTTCAATTCTCTGTATAATTTATCAGCCTCAAATATAGTCCGAATCTGAATTATTTTCAAAGTTATTTCGTTCATTCTAGATTCAATAAGATTGCATACCTGATTACTAGGATCTTTCATACTATCTACAACCCAACTTACGAATTCGATCCTTTTTGCAAGATCATGTCTGTAAATAGTATTATCAATGGGTCGATAGAGTAATTCCTTTGATTCTTCAATTTCGTTTTGTAGTGTTTGTTCTAAGGTCATAACAGTTAGAATTATGATGATTTAATCTGTCAAGCCCTTTAGAGGTAGAGGGAGGAGAGATCAAAATCCTAAAAATTTAAATTCTTTTTTGTTCCTCCAAGAGATACTGAATTTCGTTATAATTTCGATCATAATATTTATTAAAAATAATAGTAGCAACTGGTGGATTTGAAGCCGTTTGAATAACAAGAAACACTGGTGGATTTGAAGCCGTTTGAATAACAAGAAACAAACGGCCCCACCAGTTGCCGTATTTAGACGTTGTAAAAAGGTTCTAAGCCAAGTATATAACGTGTTGGGTAGAAAGTCATGAGACTTACGAATAGAAGTAGGTTATAAGAATGTGAATATCTGAACCCGACTTTCTATCTTTTTTCTAACTTGTTATATTAATTAGAGTATTAGTCTTAAGTAAAACTGTAGCAATGGATAATAAGACACTAACGGGCACTAAGAGCAAAAACGATAAAAACTACCACAAACTACCACAAAACTCCGATACTTAAAAAAGTATCACATTTGCAAGACGACATACAAAATTCAGATGTCAATCATTGCACTAATTATCCATGAAGTATAGTTATCAAACCCGATGACTTTTATCATCTACTGGCAAACGAATTGCAAATTAACAATCCTTGTACGTTACTAAGAGAGGGGTCCTAAGTTCATTCTTTGAATCCACTACAAGAACATTTCATGCAATAATTAATTCCATGCTTGTCGGTAAAATGATTCATTCGTAGGTGATAACATTCGCTACACTCATCCGAATCGTTAGCCAATGGAATTTATTAGCAATAGTACGATATAATGTTTAACGGTAACTTTTTCTTTTCTCCCTCAAGCCGTGGTTCGCAATTACCAAAGGAATGAATCTCTACACAGTAAAATATTTTCAACTTAAGAGATGATCTAAGTATTTATTATTAGATTACCAATTTTTTCCTACAGTTTACTCTTGAAATTACTATAGAGTAAAGTTTTTTCTTAAAAACCAGTTTATACTAAATAAGTCTTTTTACTAGATACCTAAAAAAAGAAAGATTAAACCGCGTCGCCCGAAGTTCCCTGATTCTGGTCTCTCTTGACCGCAGTTGGTTCGTGTTCGGATATATCATCTGGATTCATTGGCTCTTTTCCGTCCGCTTCATTCTCTGTAACTTCACTTTCATCTTTTGTGTCTACATAAGTATCAGAGTCGGTTACCTCTTGTGCACCCTCTTTAACATCTTCTCCAGTTTCTTCTACACCCTCTTTAACATCTTCTACACCCTCTTTAACTCCCTCTGCAGTTTCTTCTACACCCTCTTTAACTCCCTCTGCAGTTTCTTTAATGCCCTTCTTTATTTTTTCAAAAGTGTCTCCTGTCATGAATGACTTATTGGCAATAAATTATTTAATACTTCCAGATATTTACAAATATTTTACCGATAAAGTATCGTGTGATTTCCCTCGTCATGTGTATCACTAGAGTCATCAGATGAGTAATTAACTAAATCCCGACTGATCTACGGATGCATGCGTTATGGATTAGAAGCATTAGTGTTTTTATCAGTAGCATCTTATGTTACTAAGGAAGTATCATTTCTAGTTGCTAATGCAAGAAGGTGTAGCTCGTTATAAGCAATAATGTCCAACTAAGTAACATGGCAGATAAAGAAATGATACAAGAAAAAATTGGGGAGGCATTAGGTTTAGAAAAGGCTGCTCAAAAAGCTGTAGAGCAGTTAGATTCACGCGGCCTCCTGAAGTCAGAACAGATGTCAAAGTTATCGAGAATGAAAGAGGAAGCAGGTACCCAGGAGCTGGAGATGGAAGAACTGGTTGAAGGGTTAGCAGATAGCGATGGATTTGATCCATCCACTATTGAAGAAAAAGCAGAAGAAACGGCTGAGAAAGCCTCAAAAATAATGGAAACTTACCTTGGAGAAGATCCTGATACTCAAGAAGCCTTAGAATTTTTATGTCTAGCAGAAGGAGGCGAAGTAGCCCATTATGAAGTTCTGGCTTCTGTAGCAAAGGATGTAAAGAATAAGAAGTTTGGAACAAAAGTGAGGGCAATACTAAAGGAAGAAAAACGACATCTGAATTTATGTACTAAACTAGCGAAAAGTAATGCCGCTGCTTCTTAACATCTGATTTACCTTTTTATTTTTGTAAGACTTCTTTCTTGTTCAGGTATATCGTCCCAAATTGTGTGGCTCCGGAATATCAGAGGTACTGAATTTCTGATATTCCGAAATTAGTCCCACCTGTTTTGTATTTAAAGATATTGAACACCTGTAGAATACTACGATCATTGGATAGTGGTAGTAGCCCTTGTTCTCATGCATGGGCCAAAACCCCTGGCCTGTTATTATGCTTTGTAAACTATTCGTTTGTACTTCTTACATGTAGTCATAAGCACACTGATGGGATATAACCTCCGTGCTGTCCTATCAGTAACTAGAATCATATAACTATATACAATGCCTTTATCGCTTGCCATATCTTTAGTGATTCAAACGTGAGTCGTTCTCTTTGATTTATATGACAAAGCTATGTCACTAGTATAAAGATAAAAATCATAGGAATAGTAGAAGGTTGTCAAATCCTGGTTTCTAAATATAGGTATCTGTCGATAGTAGACGATGAATCAGATATAACTATGCTTTTTCATGATGCTTTAAAAAGTATTCCAGAATTACGATATTTAGCTTTACTGAGCCTCAACTTGCCCTTGCACATTTTATAACTAATAAATCTGTTTATTTTTTGGTAATAGCAGATTTTAGGATGCCTGAACTAAATGGAATGGAATTGTTAAAAAAAATAAAAGATTTGAATCCATTTGTAAGAACGATACTAATGACTGCATTCTCGTTGGATGATAAATTACTCAAAGAATATGGAAAAAGGCAAATAATCAATGTTTTTCTTCAAAAGCCTATTCGTTTGGATGACTTGCGTGATGAAGTAAATAACCAGTTACATACGTACGAACTAAAAAAAAATAGTCGAGTCAATTACAATAATTAAAAAACTTTCTGAACTCTATTTCGGTCGATTGAATTCTAATCTTTAATTATTCACTAAGTTTAACATAGAATGCTCAATTTTGTTTAGTTTTACTGGTTTTAGTAATATGTCAACTTTCTTATGGTGAAATGTAGGATTCTTTTCTATTTCTCGAGGTTGATGCTGATCAGCAGTAATGAATAGTATGGGTGCTGAAGGGTATACATCTAAAATCTCGGTGGCCACCTCTGTTCCGCTTTTTTTGCCTGGTAACCTCGAATCTATGAGATATACATCTGGCGAGTATCTTTCAAGGTCTGTTTTAATATTGTTTCCTCTTGTATAGCGTGCAATGACGTGATAACCCTTACTCGACAGGTAGTCACTATAAAGGGTCAAAATATCCTCTTCATCTTCAATTATCATGATTTTTAGCCTATTTTTGGTGTCTCTCATGGAAATCTCACGGCCGTTTGACATGTGTATAGTAAATCCTAGTCAACATACTATATAGAGATTGAATTTAGATTCGTTCCCTAGTCTCAAATATGCTATTGCAGAACGAGAACTTCCTCCCTTCAACGTACATCATCTATTAAATCCTAATTTGTAAGACTTATTAAATTCCATTTAGGAAGAACAAAAATTAACTAAAAAAGGATGTCGGTCTGCACGTACCTATTAACTTATATCCTTCCTTAGTACCTTAAGATTGTTCAGATATTCAGATAAGGATCTGAATCTAGAAGGTTAAGCGTTTGATTCCAATTTTTTCTTTACTGTTTGTGCAGCCTGTTGTAAACCTTCTTCGAGTTTAGAATTTGCTTGTTCCCCTGAAAGAAAACTGGCAATTTTTCCTGTTGTTGGTAACTCGTATTCGATTGAGTGTCTTACATGCGTGTTGCTTTGATCCCCATTAAATTCCTGTGTGCTTTTCCAAAATTTAAAAGGACCTTCCTTTTGTTCTGTCACTAATCTTATGCTTTCTTCCTTGTCAGTAACTTGTATAATCATTTCTTCTTCTCTTCCCATATATTCACCTTTCACCTTTATTTCAGAACCTTCCTCTCTTTTAGCGCTTGATAATGATTCTGATTCTTTGACGATATCCTGCGGCCATGCTTTTTTAATATTATCTGGATTGGTATAATATTCGTACACTCTTCCTACTGGTGCGGTTATATCTATTTCGTAATTAATTGTTTTGACAACATAGATAGTATTCTATTGTAATTAAGAGTTAAATGTTTAGTTGAGCCCTAATGATAAGTATAGACGAATTGCCATTCATAAAATACAATGACGCCGTTTTCGTAATAACTTCGATACTTTAGACCCTATCTGAAAATCAGCGCTATGTTCTATTCTTAGAAGCTAATAAATTCATGTAGGCAAATGTATCGGAAGGGCATATTTGATCAGATAGTCATGTTCCAACGTTACCGGCATAATGAATATAGCACTGAATAGGAATCTTAGTAATAGCACAATGACAATAATAACTATTATAACGATCGCTATATAGATAAGAGTGTTTAAGACCATAAGAGTCTAACGCCATAATGGTTTAAATAAAAGTCAGACTCAAAACAAAAGTCTCAAACTAATTTAAAGTATGTTGCTGAAGTACTAGCGATATGGGAGACGAAAAAAAGAAGGAAACAAAAATTGAAAAGAAAGATGAATTCGACAACGTGGTTGAAGAACAAGAAATAGAGGAAAAAGAAGAAGACTAATAACTCAATTTAAAGTTGTGAGTTAGAGTAACACATTAAATTTTAGTCGTATTTTTCTACTTACGAAATTTAGTATAAATCTTCCGAGAATACTAGAAAATCTGAAAAATGCAGATGGGAGGAGTGATGGTGGTATGGAAACACTTAGAACCACTTTTCAAAATAAATCACTGACAAGCGTATCGGCGAATGTTACATTCACAGGATTTATCAAAGACAAGGTCGATATCAAATTTGGTTACTGTCGATCTTGAGCTTGAACAGACACCTGGGACCAGACCCTCGTTACAAAATTAAAATTCTGATCCATTAAATAACATCCGAATTGTTAACAATTCGATTACCGACATTCTTACAAAACTACATTAAGTAACATTAAGTTAGAACTAATTTAGATAATGATATTACTAAATTCAGATTAATTATAGTCTACATTCCAGTCTTAGAGAAAATGGGTTTTTGGAGAAATGCTGGATATATTATTGCCATCATTATCATTGCTGCTGGTGTAATTTGCTTTATAGCAGCGATTGTGGCAAGTCCGAGAATAGAAACCCAACCTACTGAAATTGGAAACATTACAGCACTTGCAGGCGTCTCCTCTTTAGCTTTAATAGGTTTCGGCGGTATGGTATCCGGAATAATATTGATTTGGGCTTTAAAGAAAAGTGGACAAATTGAAAGCATGGAAAAAAGTTTGAGGAAAATTGCAAATGGTATGACAGTTATTGAAAGCTTTCAGAAAGAAAGATTGATTGAGTTAGAGAAACAAAAAGAAAGATTGATTGAGTTAGAGAAACAAAAAGAAGATCAAAAGACAGTCTATTATGAAAAAGATCCTGAAAAATCTAGTACATAACAAATAATAAAACCCGATCTGTTCACGTCGTCCGTATTATGATTTCCATCCAGGTAGGTTTTTCGTGGGTGTAATGAACAAGAAACTACCAGCAACCCTGCCGTTTTCCTGTGTTTAAGCTGGTGTAAATAACCAGGGTTAGATAAAAAAGAAACTGGATATAGGGTTGGTAATGGGGTGATACGAAGTACAGATGGAGAGATCGCGACATATACAGGTAAGGGATCGGTAGGTATGACGCTTTAGGAATTCTCAAATGGCGGGGAGCAATATTTTTTCAAGCAAATTCAGATGGTAAGCTGGAATTTCTAAATAACATTGTCGGTGTATTCGAGGCCGAGGTAGATGGCCAAGGTAATTTCACAGACAAGACATTGGAATGGAAATAGAAAATTATTTCGGTAGATAAAAGAAATTTTTTTGTTACATTATAGTGCAACTGGGAGTTCCTAATGTTGGTCCGAATTGTTAACAATACGACTCCCGACGAGACCTAAACTATTGTTTCATCCTATTCCTCTTTTATAGTAACTCAATATCTCTTGCTAGAGAATCTATTCTACCTTTTTCTATTTCAAGCGTAAATATTAGAAGAAATGAGTTTCTATATGACAATCACAAGGACATTCTGCTATATTTCTAACTAAATCTTCAGAAGAATTCTCATGAATCACATTTAAGACATTTCATCTTTATTATTTCACCAATTACTAGTATCATATAAAATTTCCTTCCTAATGACTATAAGAATAATAATTTTGAAGTGTATATGCTAATTGTTCTTATGACTAATATATTGTGTTCTCTTCACAAAAATCAATAATTGCATCTATATAGTCGATCGATAAGTATCGATATCAATATCATTTTACTGACCCTTAGTGACACTTTAAAATGTAGCAAGTCAATTTGAGATTGTTGTTTGATTATGCTTCCTGTTTTGTTTCCGATCACTGAAGATTGCATAGGAACCGAACCTAATAAAGATAGTATATACTTAATAATACCGGACAATTAGGATAATATACATTGTACCAGGAAATAAAATCAAGAACTGCAAGATTTTATGAGATTGCTCCCAATTGGGCAAAGAAAATAATGAATTTGCGACAGGAAGGATTTCCATTTCCATTATCATTGGCCTGGTGGAAATTGTACTTTGCACTTGATAGTCCTTCAAAATGTATAGTAGGTGAAGCTTATGGCTATTCTTCCCAATACGAAAATGATTGTGCCGAATGTGATAGATTGGGTTGGGAATTTGGACATTCTTTTTTAATGCGCTCAACTAAAAACTTCGATGACAATATCGAAGAGTTTGTGGCACATTGGAATGGTAAACATATATCAAAATAAGAAATGATGTATGCTAAGTTAAAAATTATCTAATATTTTTCTGACTGATATAACTTGCGAAACAGTAAAGTTAATCTTTCATAACAAATCTCTTTAGAATTGATCACGATATAATTATGACAACAGGTATATCAAGGAAATGTAAAACGGATTACAACAATGTGGAACAAATCAAGCAGATGTGGCTCACTGATTCTGTTCACATCCTTAGCAAGTCTTCTTACGTTTTCCTTTCTATGGACGGTAGTATTGAATAAGGTATTAGCGGCAGATAAAGATACTTTCGCAATCGAGGCGAATATAGATCTTACAAAGATAGTTAATCCAAAGAAACTCAAGGTTGTAGCTTTTGCTAACGATGAAACTAAAACTACAAATATAGAAATTGATGAAAAAAATTCAAAAAAGGTTACAGTACCTTTCAGCTTCAACAAGGAAAATGATATTGTTACTGTAGGACATAACGATGAATATTTTGTTTGTGCTTATAATTTAGGAAGTAAAACTGGACTTATGAAATCATATGCTTGTCATGAAGGAGATATTGCAAACCCGAATGGAATAAACACCATAAGTATTGATTCCTTTCAAGCCGTGAATATTGAGAAATCCAAATCAAAAAATGTAAAGATTGATATTATGATACCGCTATATGATAAGAAAGACGTAAAGAATATTAAAGTTCTAGCTATGGAAAAAGGAGAATTTATTTCCAAGGGAATTGATGTGGTCAAGTTGCTTGAAAATTCGAATGGAGATACAATAAAAGCCTCTTTCACATTCGATAGGAAAACAGAGATTGGAGAGACGCAAATGGGTGACATGTATTTTGCTTGTGTTTCATCTAGCCAATTAAATCCTCCAGAAGGAACAGAATGTGAACATAGAC
>JBHENS010000040.1:0-14083 GCA_046261955.1 Nitrososphaeraceae archaeon
ACGGCAAAGTCTCTGGCATAACCTATTCCTGTTGCAATAACCACGTCACAAAATCTATTAGCAAATTGAGCTTCTTCCTGAGGAATGATTCCCACAGTTAAACCCCCATGTTCTTTTGCTCCTTTACACGCGTATTCCATAACACCTCCCAGTCCACCACAAATTAGGATAGCATTTGCCTTCGCTATTTCTGTTCCAACCTCATATCCTATTTTGTTTGTTTTTTCACTTGATTTATCTTGGTTATACCCTATAACCGCAATTTGGAGCGTTCTCATGGTTTTCTCGATAAAGTAGTTCTTGCATTTATTATAATATTAGTTTGCGTATATTCTTCTTTACTATTGGATATCGACTTGACCAAACCTAGTTAACAATAAGATATTTGGATCATTGTACTAGTCTGGGATAATCCTAAATTTAAGGTGAAGAATAATATGTCTCCAATAGGTCACACAGATGAATGAAATATAGAATCAAAGACCCGAATTTAGCTGAAGAGGGAAAGAAAAAGATTGATTGGGCAGAGGTTCATATGCCAGTTTTATCTAGTCTTAAAAAAAAATTTAAACTCAATAGTCCTTTGAGGGGCGTCAAGGTTGCTGGATGCCTGCATGTTACAAAAGAAACGGGTGTTCTAATTCGTACATTCCGCGATTTGGGCGCTGATTTAGCATGGTGTGGTTGCAATCCTTTGAGTACACAAGACGATGTTGCTGCTGCACTAGTACATGAAGGATTCTCAATATTTGCAAGTAGAGGTGTTTCAAATGAACAGTACTACGATGATATTCATGCAACGATGGCAGTAAACCCTAACGTTACAATAGATGATGGAGCAGACCTGACTGTTGAAATGCATAATTCCACCGGAAATATGAACGAAATTTATGGTGGAACTGAAGAAACTACTACAGGAGTAATTAGGTTACGAGCTATGGAGAAAAATGGTAAACTGAAATATCCTATAATGGCCGTCAATGATGCTGAAACAAAACACGATTTTGATAATGTTTATGGTACAGGACAATCAGCCTTAGATGGGATAATTAGAGCTACTAATATACTGATTGCAGGCAAAAATGTTGTTGTGTGTGGATATGGACATGTGGGGAAAGGAATTGCAAGAAGAGCAGCTGGGTTTGGAGGCAATGTCATAATAACTGAAATTGATCCCATTGCAGCATTAAAGGCAAAACTGGATGGCTACTCTGTTTTGCCAATGGTGTCTGCTTCCGCAACAGGTGATCTATTTGTTACCACAACTGGTTGTAAGGATGTAATAAGAGAGGAACATTTTTTGAATATGAAAGATGGAAGCATCCTAGCAAATGCAGGACATTTCAATGTCGAGATTTCTGTTGATGCCCTTAAATCAAACTCTAAAGTAGTAAAACAAATCAACGAGAACACAACTGAGTATGAACTCAATGAGGGAAATAAAGTATATCTAATTGGAGAGGGGAGATTGGTGAATCTCGTCGCTGCAGAAGGTCATCCTTCAGAGGTAATGGATATGAGCTTTTCAAATCAGCTTCTTTCGGCGATTAAGCTGATTCAATCGAAGGGATCGCTTTCTCCAGCTGTATATGAGATTGAAAGATCACAGGATCAAGAAATTGCAAAAGCAAAATTAGAATCAATGGACATCAATATAGATACTCTCACCGAAGAACAGCAGACTTACTTGACTGGATTTAGCGAAGGGACGTAAGTACATTTTCCAATTATTCTTGTGTCCTTTGATACAAATTTATCAAGATATTAATTGGGAAAATATTAATCAAAGTTCGGATGGGTGGTCTAGACTGGTTATGATACCTGTCTCACACACAGGTGGTCGAGAGTTCAAATCTCTCCCCATCCACTCTTTTTACGCTACGATAATTTTGAGACGTTAATTTGACAAGATTAGAATTCACTTTTGATTTGAACTATCAAATTTGTTATTGAATATTGAAGGTTACACATGACATTATGATATTAACAAATATCTGATTGCAGTTTAATATTGAAAGGAGTAATTTACCCCATTAACCTAATTAATATGCCAAAAATAGTTAATTCCACAAAAAATATATGGTTTTGAAACTGAAATTAGATTAGTATTGAAAAGAGAAGTTCTAAATCATCCTGATAAAAAGCATTTATCTCCGAAATCCAATCCCAGGTGGGGAAAGGAAGAGGAAACCGAGATTTTTGGTCAAAATGTAAAACTTTTTAGAAAGGGAAAGATGAGTGAAGACGATTTTCGGCGTTTCCGACTTCAACATGGTGCTTATGGATCCCGCCTGCAACAGAATTACAGTATGATTAGGATCAAAATTCCTAGCGGTGAGATAACACCAGAACAGTTAGAGAAGATTGCGTCAATGTCGGAAGCCTTTTCAATTGGCTCGGCCCACGTTTCTACTCGTCAAAATATTCAGCTTCACTGGGTACAGCTTGAAGATGTAAGCGAGGTTATGAGAGGTTTAGTTGAGGTAGGACTAACAACAAGAGAGGCTTGTGGCAATACAATCCGGAACGTCATGTGTAGCCATTTTGCCGGGGTCTGTCCAGACGAGGAATTTGATTCGACTCCTTATTCCAAGGCAATTGCACGATTCTTTCTTAGAAATCCGGTATGCCAAAATTTGCCAAGGAAATTTAAGATTAATTTCGCATGTTGTTCGAATCATGGTTTGGTTAGAATTGCGGATATCGGCTTGATTCCTATGAAAAAGGACGAAGCTAATGGATTCAAGATATACCTCGGTGGGGGGCTGGGAGCTGCTTCGTTCATAGGGCACCAGTTAGAGGAATTTACTCCTGAAGATAGAGTCGTGTCTACATGCATGGCCGTAGTGAGGTTGTTTGATAGACTTGGTAATCGAGAAAATATGGCCAGGAATAGGATGAGATATCTGGTCAATGAAATGGGGTGGGAAAAATTCCAGAAACTAGTAATCAAAGAAAGATCAAATGTAGAAATGACAATTTCACTTGAAACATTAAATAGATACAAAGTGGACTTTGAAAGCCCCAGTATTAGACAATTGTCCAATGGTAAGAAATTACCACTAATTAATGAAAAAGTGGATATTAATAGCGACCCATATAAAAGATGGATTCACTCCAACGTGGTGTCACAGAAACAGAATGGTTACTTTGTGGTATTTGTTACACTTGGAGCCGGTGATATAACATCAAACCAGCTTCGGTCCCTTGCGAAGACTATTCAGAATTACTCTGGTGAAGGTTGTGCCAGGAATACTGCAAGTCAAAATTTTGCAGTAAGATTCGTTAATGCCAGGGATTTGCCAGAATTTTATAATGATCTTGCTAAAATTGGCCTTGCAAATCCAGGTGCATTGACTATGTCATCTGCTGTTGGATGTTCTGGAACAACATCATGCAATCTGGCAATAACCAATTCTCATAGACTGGCAAAAGAAATTCAGTCCAAATTCATTGAGCTAGGACTGGATACCGAGGATGATCTTAGAGACTCAACGATTAAGATAAGTGGATGTCCCAATTCTTGTGGTCAACATGAGATTGCAACAATTGGATTCTATGGTGGAGCATCAAGAATAGACGGAACCATGACTCCAACTTACACGATGTTGTTTGGAGGAAGGGATGGTGAAGATGGTGTGCTGGGTAAATCTGTATTGCGTGTGCCAGCAAAAAGAGTGATTTCTACCATAATAAAAATAATCGAGATATACAGACAGGAGCGAAGTGCGAATGAATCACTTGTAAAGTGGATAGACAGATTGATTAATGGAGCAGTTAACGGTAATGGAGAAATAAAGAACTTGGATGACATAAAAAAGGCGTTGACGCAGACTATATCATTACCGAGTCCTAATGACGATCCACAATCCTATATGGATTATGGTAACGATATTAAATTCAGTGCAAAGACAGCAAAAGGTGAGTGTGCAGCTTGAAATATATTTCCAAGGAAAAAGAAACTAAAAGCATCATATCAAAAAATCATAGACTCAACAATTTGCAGGATGTCATTACAAGTGCAGATATGCTTAGAACTTTGATTAGGAATGATTCAGTAAGAGTGGTAGATGTCAGGAAAGAAGATGAATATAAGAAAGAACATATTAAAACAGCAGTATCAATACCCCTTGCCAAAGTGCTTGACAATGATTCCCCAGAAAGAATAGTTCAATTGCTGGAACAAAATGGAATTTCTGATAAGACTCCTGTTGTCGTATATGATGATACCTTTGGTGCACTTGCTGCGAGGGTTGCATGGACATTCCAGTATGTGGGACATTCAAACACATCATTACTTGAAACAACTTTTGCCAAGTGGATGAGTTATGGATTTGAAACAGAGAAAAGAGTGAACGTCTTCCCTCATGCTAAACATTCTCTCAAAGTAAATAATGAAATATTTGCCAACTATAATGAAGTGGAGAAAGCAAAAGGTGAACAGAATAGGATACTGGTTGATTCAAGAGAACGCCTAAATTTTTTGACTGAACATATTCCAGGGGCTACTAACTTACCTTATACCATGTTAGGAACAGCGGATTCAATACTAAGGGAACCCCAAGAAATTAAGAGATTTATGGAAAATAGGGGTATATCTACAGATGATGAGATCATCACCTATTGTGGCAGCGTAGGAACTCTATCAGGTCTTGCATATTATGCATTGAGGATGGGAGGCGTGAAAAAAATTAGATTGTATTCAAGATCGTTTAAGGAATGGAAAAAATTGGGAAAGCCAATTGAAGAATTTAAGGACGCAAATTTCTGGGATCTCTCGGCAGAATAGTCTAAAATTTTTCTACAATGATATGAGTTAACCAGTTATTCGGACATAGTTTTTAGATATTTCAAAAGTTTTATTGCGTCCCGAGCTTTTAGACTATCCCTATTTTTCAGTATGTAGCTCCTAAAACTTTCAAGCTCATTATGAATCGAAGGAAACTGTTGTTGGGTCAGCTTTATGATATCTGCATAATTTCTAAACGGAAAGTAAATGTTTTTTGCAATCTTTGCAAATCTCTTTTTTGTCTGATTCGTAATAACCCCTTTTTTATATGCCAAAAACAAATTGAACCGGATATCAATCATTGCCTCAGACTGCAAGATATTGTTTTCCCGAACGAAGGTGACTGCTACTTCGTCATCAGCGTTAATGATTCCATTTTTATACAATTGAAAAATCTTTCCAATCCCTTTCATTCCAAACTTTTCTAATTCAACGGCCCTTAATGCACCTAGACTGGATGCACCGATTAGCTCGATATTTTTTCTTGTCGCGAGATGATATACCTCAATTGGTGATGGAGGATAGTCATGCAGAAAAACACCGTCTACAAACCCAACATATTTTTTTTCATCCGAATCTCGCGATAACATCAGAAAATCACCTTTCTTTGCGGGATCTCTATAATCTGCGTCAAGAATCTTAATTGCTTCCGCCCTACTAAGGGTAGGTCCAAGATATACTATTGGTTTGTTCATATCTTAAAGGACTCTCTCCCTCTTTTTCCTATGACTGCTTTTGTAATTTTGAATGTTTCTAGTCCGGGCACAATTGTTCTTACTACAGGTATCTTTATTTGGGGATTTGTAAGGTCTACAACTATTACCTGGTTCAATCCATTTGAACTTAGCCTTGAAAGAATAAGATTGATGTCGTCTAAGATGTCGTCGTTAACATAAGATTTTATCTTGGAAAACTGAATAGAATTTTTTGATTTCATGAATTGCCATGTCTTTTTTTCGTCACTATTACTATTCCCGTATGAGATTTTTCTGAGATCATCTCTTGCTCCCTGAATATTTGCAGCACGAGTTTGAGAAACCTCTGTGATTGCTCTCAATAGAGCTATTCTTGCATCTGGATGAGTTCCATGACCTTCAGCAAGGTATCCATAATTTTCGGTTATCCACTCAATACTACTTGCATTAAACGTCGGTATTCCAATGGGAGATGTAATATCCTTAATTATAAGTGGTATATTGGAGTCATTAAATTTTTTTACTAATTTCGAAACCGCTTCAAAATCAATATTTGAAATATCAACGTCAGAATATTTGGTATCATCATCTACAAATTCAGTACTATTAATAGGATCTATTTCCATTCCGTTGTCTGATAGATATTTTGTCATTGTTCGAAGGATATGATAAGGCAATGCACTTGCATGCAATTCTGCAAGGCTTGTGGCATCTCTTTCAATAACTTCACATAGAGAATGACATATTGCTTCTTCCAAGACGTTTCCTGACGCAAGACCGTTAGTGTGATGGTACGCAAACGGATTTACGGCAGGTGGCTTGGCAGAATATCTAAATAGAGCCAGCGGAGTGGGAACCAGGATCTGTTCGCTATTTATCAAATCATAACCTGGCAGGAAATCCATAATCATGTCTTCATCGTATTCAATTAACGTTGGTTCAACTACACTAGAAGGGTGAAGCGTCTTTGACATCTTTGAAATTTCTTTATAAGATCCTTGAATCATCTTTTTTTGATTGCCGGAGGGTAAAGAACAATATCTTTCAATACTCTCCATTAAGGCGCTTGCCTTTGCATCCAATTTTGTAGCTCCCTTTCCACTATAAACCCAAATATAATCCTCGGTTCCCGGTAAAACCGCAGAAAAATTCGGTATACCGAGAATGTCCATATCTGTAATATCTGCAAGTCTTGTTATTCCAATATTGCTTGAAACTGGAAGAATGGTTTTAAGAGTATCTTGTACTGATCTAGTTCTCGATGATACTTTGCCCTTCAATTTCTTCTGGCTTCTGAGCATTATTGGCTCAAGTTCCATAGGTGATTTGAATGATTTGGTATCAATATCAATTTTTCTAAAATTAGAAATATACGAGAATGGTATTAGTTAGACAGTTTGGAATATACCGACAACGATCTGAAAGTGATAAGTGACATAGTTCATAGGGCTCATTCTGATCCTGAGTTTAGGCTAGAGTTTTTCAAAAATCCCAAATCAATTCTAGATCAATTTGATGTCTCTGATAACGCAAAAATATTGATTTTGAAATTCTTTAATGAGATTAAGAATTAGGTTCCCGTATGTGATTCTTGCTTAACATTTATCTAGCAACAAACAAGAAATCAGTAGTCATAAAGTAGATAAATGTACCCCGTTTCTGACCCACACCTAGTCATTGATAGCCATACATTCAAATGTACATCTCGTAGTGCACTCTCTACCGGGGCTACTTTAAGAAACATTCAATTTTTATTTAAACTTTTAAGTCATTTTAGTTCCGATAAGTACCATTTCTAATGTCATTTTTAGGTGACATACTGACATATTGTGAAATTTGGACTCGGGACGAATCAACCTAAAAATACAATTACGATATATAACGACATAAGCTTGACCCTTGAATTCTACTAATCTGCAAATGTCAGAATTAGGATATATAGTGCCATAAAGCAGAAATTTATGCTATAAAATCTCAGATCCTGTATAAAGGAAACTTTGAATATAATATATATACAACATAATGCTGACAGGATAAATTAGAAAGCGAATGAGTCCATTAAAATGTAGACTCCTAATCCGATGAGTACGATTGGACTCAAGATTTGGCTGACGTGACTTATGCGAGATGCTATCAGTGGATGCTTGATGAAATAATATGTTAACAAACACCATACTCCTGTCAGAAACATAAATAAAATCACCAGGATTGTCACCTCAGTATTACTGTTGTAGTTAGCAAACAGCGGAGTGAAGACTCCAATGTCATCTCCTCCATTGGCAACTGTTATCCCGGCTACTGAAAGAAATGATAAATGCTCTAACCTTTTATTTTGTTTATTTGTTTGTTTACGTTCAATCAATCTTTTAATTCCAAGCCCAATTGGAATGAATCCCATCAAGCCAATGACGAATAATGGAACTGCCAAAGTGAGTAACGCGGCCGCTGCAGATACAATTACTAGTAACATTATCCCAAGAAACTGTCCGATGGTAACATTATGTGCAAAAAGATTAGGAGTCGAAAAAAGTAATATTAGCATAAATGTATCATCAATATTGGATGCAAGAAAGGCACTAGTTCCAATTCCAAGAAGCGTTGAAAATTCGGTCATTTTTTATTTATTGATTTAAGTCTGTAATGCCATACATTTGCTAATTGTGGCGCAGAGACGTGCAAATGTAACCGCTTATCTGATTCTCATGGAATATGTTACCGTGGGTAATATTCAATTCCTGTTTTTAGGTTGCGTCGTTTGGTGGTAAATTAACTGGATTTCCCCTTACATCAAAAAGACCCATCCATCCCAGATCCGTAAACAGCGTCTGGTGTGCATGGAACATGTAGGTTCCAGGATATGCATATGTAAATTCCATTATTCCTCTATCTCCTTTTGCTAATGTTACTATATCTGTGAGATAATCGGCAGTCTTATTTGTACCAGCGGAATAATAATCAAACATAGCCCCATGTACATGAACCGAATTCACCGAGTCAAACTCGAGCATATTTAAAACATACACACGATACGGTTCGCCTGTTTGTAAGACAATAGGATTCATCATGTAGTCAAATGCTTTTCCATTTACTGTGTAAATTTCATTAACTCTTTCTTCTTTGACTGTATTTTTATCATTGCCACTTTCTTCTTCATTTGAAGGAAGAGAAACATGAGTCACGTTACTCATATTGGTTTCTATATTAGTATTATTGTTACTAGTTGAGTTCAGAGGCAAATTGGTTTCTACGCCTTCAATTGGAGCAACTGGAGGCAATGTGGTCGGTCCTTCAAGATCTAAATCCAGGTCATAGCCGTTGAGGAGCATCGCCATTTCTGTCATTCGAGGACGAGGATCTTTTGAGTCTATAATCATCATTCCATATAATCCCCTGTTTATATGATCTGCCATTGGCTCTACATGACAGTAATATGGATACACCCCATATGGTCCTGCAATAAATTCGTAGGTGAAACTCCTACCTGGAGAAATGGTTCCCCCAGGTTGTCCGGTCATGGTAAAGGCATTATTCTTAGCATAATGTATAGGCTGTGTATAAAGTGAGTGAGCATGAGTATTCTCGTTACTATTAATAACTCTAATTCGAACCAAATCTCCTTCCGTAACTCTTATTGTTGGTCCAGGTATAGTACCGTTAAATGTCCAACCATCAAAGATATGACCCTCATACGAAATAGGTATCATTTGATTTTCCTCAATAATTAGTGTAAATTGTCTTAGCGTCTTTCCACTTTCATCTTTCGAGACATGGCCACAATTAAAGTGAGTAAGGTATTCTACGGGTGTGGGTTTTTTACTCGGATCCGTTGTGCATTTCTTAATTTTATCGTATTCTTCTTGAGAGATCTGAGATCCAGGAGTCTGGCCATATGCAAGAATATTCAATAAAGGATAATTTAAAGATGAAAAAATCAAAATAAATGAAAAAACCAATACTAAAAAATATCCATTATGCCAAAACATATTTCATCAAGAATACTTTTCTTATAAAAATGTTAATCACATATCTGAATTTGAAATTAAAGAAATCATCTTGATTTGGATTTTGCGACTTTCTATTTAAAAGATAATTTCATTTCTGTATAAGTTTCATTTGGCTGTTTTTCAACGCTCAATTCAGTGACGCATATTGAAAATAATACCTATAATTAGTAACTATGTCCTAGTAAATGTACATTTGTACCATATTTGGCAATATAATCAAAAATGTCATAAAAAATGCCCTATTGAGCATGACGAATCGCCTAGAAAAAGATAGATTTCGTGCCGCTAATTACCACAAACCACCACAAAACTCCGATAAACTGAAAAAAAGTCCAATTAGATCATGACATATTCTTAATATTTGTTGTTCACTCATATAGCAATGGCAGACGACGATAAGGAACTCGAAAAGGCACAGAAGGATCAAAGAGACATGGAAGCGGAAGAGGATCCTCATAGTACTGGATCGGCGGAAAACCTGCGGAAAGCAGCGGAGAACCTGCGAGAAGAAGCAGCGCAAAAGGTCGACCGAGATGACAAATCTCGTGATTCCATGTTACCCCAAGATAAAGCAGAACATGAGCCTACAGCGGTTAATAGGGATCAAGATAATCCAGAGATAGTTGAGAAAAGAAAATCCTGGACTGGCATACTAGCAGGCAGGCCCATAATAATACTGTTAGTTATAGGGGCAATAGTATTGGGTGGTTTTTTACTTTATACACAAATTCAATATAGTAACCAAGCATATAAAATTGAGAACTTTAATGCCCTCTGGAACCAATCCTTAGCAGATCTTCGCAGTGGAAACACATCAATAGATGAATATTGCAACAACCGCGTTCATGATGAGGATCTTTGCAATCGATTTAAGAATTTACAATACATGGGTTGAAGTAATTTGATATTCTCTTTTGTTTGATCGTAAATAAATTGGAAACTATTCACCCGTAATAAGATTATTGTGAATAATTTAATTTAAAGTGCAGATCACCGTTGAGGAGAGGGCAAGACGGATAAGGTCTTTATGCAATAAATGCATGAGTACTATCATGATACGGACAATAGGCTTTGAATCTGACAGGCTAACCTCGGTGACAGATAATATTGATAAATTTATGGATGACATGACAAAGCAGCATGGTAGCACATTCAGACTTATTGATATAAAATACTCGTCCACACCCAAACTTTTGCAAGACGCCAGGCAAAATTCAGATGTCAATTATTCTGTACTAATTATCTATGAAATATAGTTATCAAACCCAGTGACTTTTATCATTTACTGGCTAATGAATTGCAGATTAACAATCATTGATCGTTACTAAAAGAGGGGTCATAATAGACTAAGTTCATTCTTTGAATCCACTACAAGAACATTTCATGCAATAATTGATTCCATGCTTGTCGGTAAAATGATTCATTCGTGGGTGATGACATTCGCTACACTCATCCGAATCGTTAGCCAATGGAATTTATTAGCAATAGTACGATATAATGTTTAACAGTAACTTTTTCTTTCCCCTTAACCCGTGGTTCGCAATTACCAAGGAATGAATCTCTACATAACAAGATATTTACAACTTAAAAGGTGATTTGGAACTTCCCTATTAATTATCTAGTATCTGACAATCATGAATAATGTTCTGTTTATGAATTCAGATTTAACGTAGTAGAGAAGACACTATTCTTTTTTTATCAATGGTTCTTACTCAATTCACTTATACTTTATTTAGTATCAATTTTCGATAACAGACCATGAACACAAAAAACGTGTTGATGTTTGTAGTACTGTCTATAGGAATGTTGACAGCACTAGGAGCAACAGCGATGTCACAAGTAGAACCAGCATTTGCGGACAAAAATAAAAAAGAATGTGAAGACAATGATAACAACAACTGTAATGATGAAAACCAGAAGATAGTACAGGAGAATAACTGTAAGATAGAGAACGATAATGAGGACGATAGCAGGGGCAATACTAACACCAATACCCTTATCTGCTGGAGTCTTACCCAAAATCCGGCAAATGGGGATGCATTAATCGATCACGATCTCGAAGACTTCCTCGCATCGCTACCGTGATAAGTAGTAAAAATACATAACATGTAACACTGTGCTACTCCCTGCTCACAATACTTTTTCTTTTTATGTATTATACTATCACTAACTAGATATCGACGCGGCAAGAACTGAAAGCCGGTACGCTTAAGTTCACATAATCATCTCTTCAAAGTATTAATTTTTGAATATCACCAAGTGCTATAAATCGAGCACGGAAAAGGCACTATTCATATTTTCGCCGAAATTTCACTTATTTTGATCCGTTGTCCTTACTTCTCAAGTTTTATGCGATAAAATGCCACATTTCTATTTAAAGGAAACTATGAATGTAATTTGCCCGTCATATCAACGCTCTAACGCCGTAAAACGTCATATAAGGTCTTTTTTTGATCATTGCCATAGTCTCCTAGTATCTGACAATCATGTATAATGTTCTATTTATGAATTCAGATTTAACGTAGTAGAGAAGACACTATTCTTTTTTTATCAATGGTTCTTACTCAATCCACTTATACTTTATTTAGTATCAGTTTTCGATCAGACCATGAACATAAAAAACGTGTTAATGTTTGTAGTACTGTCTATAGGAATGTTGACAGCACTAGGAGCAACAGCGATATCACAAGTAGAACCAGCATTTGCGGACAAAAACAAAAAAGAATGTGAAGACAATGATAACAACAACTGTAATGACGAAACCCAGAAGGCAGTAAATGAGAATAAATGTAAGATAGAGAATGATAATGAAGACGATAGCAATGGCAATACTAACACCAATACCCTTATCTGCGAGAGCCTCACTCAAAATTCTGATGATGGCGTCCTTCCCAACACTTTCATCTTAGGTGAGGAGTTTGTTGACTTTGTAAGTAACGAACCAGGAGACGTCCTGCTTTGTCACAGAGCACTTGGAAACCCAACACAATCGGTTACTTTAAGCCTGTCTCAAGATGCAGTGAACGATCATTTAGCAAACCATCCATTCGATACGGCTGGTGCTTGCACTACAGATGAAGTCTTCGGACCATCACTACCCTGAGATGTATCAAAAGTAAACAATGGGCATCGAAGTGTCGAGTCACTACCCATTATACTTTTTTTTAGTTAATCAATTAACAAAATCTGACATTGTTCCTTGTTTTCCCTTTCTACTTTGCTTTCCATAATTAAAGTTAAACAAACATCACTTCAATTTATTATAAATATTCTGGTTAAATTTGCAATAGTTTTGAAAGATCCAATTCAAACGCGGCAACAGGCATTTTTATTTTAAAACTATCTATTAGTAAAGGCGAAATTTCTCCTATTTGTCCAATGAGATTCCCTTTATAGACTATACCCGCACTTCTACCGCTAATAAACGATGAATTTTCTGATGGTACTGTTTCAAATTTAGTGTTAAAACAAATTTCCATGAGTGTTTGTAGTACTGATTTTATTTCGCTGAAGGTCACTCCATTGAATGCACTAATACAACACAAACTCCACTTTTCAAAATTCTCTTTTTCTGGCACAAAAATCTGTCCTATTTCAAACAGTTTTTGTGGGTACTCTTCGTGTATATTTTTCGACAACGAAAATAGTAATGATGGTAAGAGTGATCTGCGTAATATATCATGTTCATCACTCTTTGAGTTGTTTACTGTAAAAAAATTAAATTCATCGTGTTTCATTCTTTTGTAGTGAATATCTTTATTACTTAAAATGAAGTTAATATTTTCGATCAATCCCATGCCAACCATGGCTTGACGAATCTTGTCAAAAAAATAATTTTGCCTGCTCCTATTACCATAGAGTCTAAATTCTGGTAAAGAAGGTTCCATGTTATAAAGCCCATATCCGATCGCTACCTCCTCAACAATATCAACGGGACCAAAAATATCAATTCTATAGCTTGGAATCACACATTTGATGCTAGTTGAGTCAATAGTCGTAGCATCCAACCTGCTTTTTTGGAGGCAATTTATTATTTCCTCATTTGATAATGCCAGACCAAGAGCCTTATTGATGTATTCCGTTTTAACATTCTCTAAAGTAGTATTTATGTTGGCATTGAAGGATTCAGTATTATTAACTTGTTCTATAAATACGGTTTCTAACTTGAATCCAGTGTCAGCCAATGTAGCAACAATATTTGCCAAAACATTGTCAACAGTTTTTTCGTCAACACCCGTAACTTCTACAAATAGATTATCAACTCCATTCTTAATCCTTGTTACTTCACTATTTATGATAGGAGGAAACGATATGACATTTCCCTTAGAATCTTTTAAGATAGGATATTGAGATCCTTTTAATAGCTTCCCAAATTTCTTGCCTGACTCAGATTTGTCTAGTATTTCAGCCAATGTCAACGAAGAATTATCAAGAGGAATAAAACTCAAATTGTCTAATGTTGTTGTATAGTCCAATGGAAACTCTATATTGTCCAAATTATGAAATCCTATGGACGCCTTTGACCTTCTTCTTCCTATTCCATTATGAAGATCTTCTTGCATAGAAACAATTTGCTTGATGGTATTGTTATTTAA
>JBHENS010000041.1:0-13804 GCA_046261955.1 Nitrososphaeraceae archaeon
GAACATCCTTGTTACACAAAATAGGAACCTTTGACAATGATTTTACAAAATTGATTCCAAGGTCAACAATTGATTGGTCAGTACTTATCCCTGGAATAACCTCGACCAATTTCATCAATTGTGGAGGATTAAAGAAGTGTAGCCCTATAAATCTGTCCGGTCTACTGGTCAATTGAGATATCTCACTAATTGGTAAAGTGCTTGTATTGGACGCATAAATTGTCTTTTCTTGAGCAAACTGGTCCACCTCAGAATAAACCTTTTTCTTTAGTTTGAGATCTTCCGGAACAGCTTCAATAAGCAAGTCGGTGTCATCCAAAGCCTCTTTCAGCTCGACAATTGGTTTTATTCTACCATGAATTTTGTCTGATTCCTGTTTGTTTATCTTGTTTTTTTCAACTAGTTTATCTAATGACCACCTTATCTTATTCATTGCACTGTCCAAAAATCTTTCCTCTATATCGCGCAATACTACATCATATCCATTCATTGCAGATATCTGTGCAATACCATGACCCATTATTCCGGAGCCCAAAACTGTGATTTTATTTATCTTTGGCAACAGTAATATTCCAAAATTCATGATTTTTAATGTTACGATTCTGATCCAAGACAATAACTGACCAAATACTCGAAACTATTTTATTGATAATTGTCTATCATGAATAAATCATAGTTGATACAATCATTTGCACTTATGCTAAATCAGGACGATCCAAAAAAATGTAGTGCATTGAAATTGATAAGATTTGGTTCGGTTTTGCCTACTCGTACTCTAAAGCATAATATGCTAGTATTGAATCCTTTTGCAAGTGAAGTTGTTTGCAAAACTGACAAGACCATGGTGGATTCTATCTGTGTAATTGACTGTTCATGGAATAAAGCGGGAAGTCTATTGACAAATCATAAATATTTGAGGAAAGGTATTCCAAGAAAAATACCTGCATTGTTGGCAGGAAATCCCATAAATTATGCAAGGCTTGGTAGACTGTCAAGCGTTGAATCTCTAGCAGCGTGTTATTATGTACTGGGGGAGAAAAAATTTGCTTCGAGTTTACTTGACAAATTCAAATGGGGTCATACATTTCTAGAATTAAATCGCGATGCATTAGAAGATTATTCTGCTGCAGCAAATAGAAAAGATGTAATGAGAATTGAATTGGAATATTTTGGCCGTAATGTATTGGAGGAGAATGGTTGATTATGCACTGTCTTGTTACAAGTTTATTTTTTTCTTTTCACTCAAATGGTATAGTTCCTATTATTAGTATATTCGAATAAGATCTTCTATCTTCTATTTAACAACAACCACTCTATTATTGTGTCAAGACTTTCGCTAGTTATTGTAACTCTTATGGGACCAAGAGGTGACTCTTCATAGTGCTCAGCCAATGATATCACATCGCTATAGGCTGCCTGTTTATTCAATAAGAACCATGTGACATTACCTTTTCTATTCCACTCCAAAAGTCTTCTAAATACTCCTAAAGAGGATTTTGATCTTACGCCAACTCGAATATGGTGTAATGACATAATTCCTCTACATGTAGCTTCCACACGTCCGTCTTTTGTTACAGGTCGGCATCCATTGGCGACGTTCACTAGACATTTTTTTACTTTTTCCGGATCTTCGGAAGGATTAAGTATTGTTTCTACCCTCAATTCAACATTCTCATCTTGAAGATCATCAATTTTCTCAGACAATTATCTTCACCGCTATCCTATCTTGTTCCGTTTTCTTGAATCCATTTTTGAACCGTAAGGAAACTGCGTTCGCATAATTCTGATATTGAAATATCATTATTTGATATAGTTTCATCTGCTAAGGCTATAGCATTGCTTATCCCAACCTCCATTTCGACCCGATCGCGTTTGTCGAATTCACTTATATTAGATGGTACATCAGAACGTGCCCTTTCCTTAACATGTGAATATCTTGTAAGTGTTGATCCGTGAATAGCTAACAATTTAACATTACCCACCAGTTTTAGAACTTGTATCTCTGTCATACTTCTAATTCCATCTACTATCACTACACCAAACTTTTTGTTTTCTTTTTTCATTGTTCTGATTTTGTTAACAATCAAATGCGCAATGGCTTCCGGCCCATTTTTTTCTCGCAGTCTTATCATTAATTTTGCAAGATTGTCGCTTGTGGGTTCCAATCCGTCATTCTGTGCAGCTTCTCGTACTACATCACCCATAATTAAAAGTGGGATACCTTTCTGAGACAGATAGTTGGCAACTGTAGTTTTACCAGCTCCGGGCATTCCTGTTAGAGCTACAATTAGAATATCCTCTGACATGACAAGATCGTGACTATAGTATTTCACAATAACTAATGTATTAAGTTTAGCAAATTTTTTGCTGCAAGCTGTATATCATCTGCCTTGATTGTCTTTCTTCCAGCGTGCATACATAAATCAACTGCTTGATCTGAAATTTTAGTAGCGATTGTCTCGAGTATCCTTCTAAGTTGATCCGCTGCTTCTTCGCTAACTCTTTCTCCTCCAGATTTCTTTATGATTCTGTACATTCCTGCAAGACCAAGTTCTGGATTTTCTGTCATTCATCTTCAAGTATCGCTAGATTGCATTAAAGCATTCTGTCAAAAAAATGAGAGTTTAAAATAAATTAAATTGCTAATTTCATAATTTTTTTCTAAATAATGCTATATTATTTTAAATTTCGTCGTGCCTATTATAGCTCAAGTGATGCTATCAACGTTCACTGGTAGGGGCATTTACCTATCAATGAAAATCTCAACCCACCAACCCACCAGTGACTTAATTACGATTGTGAGTGTCAAAAAGAGCTCGGAAAAGGATTAGAGTAGAATTGAAGAGATACACGAATAGTTGAATTCTATTGGAATAAATTATTGTTAATTAAATTACAGGTTTTTTTATGCCTTTTTAGGTTATATCACTCAACATAATGCTCGTAAACGAGTTTATCATAAAATCTTACTGACTTTACATTTACAAATTCCAGCATACCATATCTAGACAATTCCCTTCCAAATCCACTATGTTTGATACCACCAAAAGGAACCCTAGGATCAGA
Organism: Nitrososphaeraceae archaeon; assembly: GCA_046261955.1. Lineage (GTDB taxonomy): Archaea > Thermoproteota > Nitrososphaeria > Nitrososphaerales > Nitrososphaeraceae > TA-21. Next base: position 3,067 of record JBHENS010000041.1, read on the forward strand.
GGCAACTATATTGTTCACAGTAACTATTCCACATTCCATTTCCGTTGATAATTTCTGTGCCTTATGTAAATCACGAGTCCAGATACTTCCACCAAGCCCAAATTCAGAATCGTTTGCTGCATTTATCGCTTCAGCTTCATCTTCGACTATCGTTATTGGGGCAACAGGACCAAAAGTTTCTTCCTTTGACACTCGCATTTTTGAATTTACATTTTTTATTACTGTAGGTTTGTAGAACGCACCGACACTGCCGATTCTGTGGCCTCCTGTCAATAGCTCTCCACCAAGACTTAGTGCATCTTTTACCATTGAATCGATATTATCCAGACTCTTCATGCTTGAAAGTGGCCCTATATCAGTACTATCAGACAATGGATCTCCGACTTTCAGTTTTTCTGCTTTTTGAACAAATAATTCTATAAATTCATTTGCAATTTTCTTTGAAACAATGAATCTTTTTGAAGCAACGCAACTTTGACCACAATTTAGAAATCGGCCCTTGATAGCACCTGATGAGGCTTTTTCAATATCTGCATCGGCCAGAACAATGAATGGATCGCTTCCCCCAAGTTCTAAGACGCATTTTTTAAGTCGTGATGTGGCACGTTGAGCAACTTTAGCTCCGATTTCGATGCTCCCGGTAAAAGTAACTCCGTCTATCTTTGAATCAATGAGTGTCTCTGCAATTTTTGAATTCCCAATAGTAGTCTTAAATACACCATCTGCGGCCCCGCTTTTTAAAATCGTTTTTTCAATTTCAATTCCGCATTGCATCGTTGCACTCGCAGGTTTCAAAACAATTGTGTTTCCAGCCATCAACGTAGGTGCTGCGAATCGCAATGCCTGCCAATAGGGAAAATTCCAAGGCATAATACTTGCAATTACCCCCAAAGGTTGGAAGGTTATCATTGTCTTGTTGGCATCACTGTTTAGTGATTCGTTATTGAGAAGTAAATCACCATTGTAGGAGTAAAATTCAACAGCCCAGGCACATTTTTCTATCTCTGAGCGAGATTCCTTGATGGGTTTTCCCATCTCTTCAGATGCAATTCTAGCTAGGTGCTCTTTGTCTTTCCGTAATTGTTCAGCTAGCTGGAGCAATATCATGGATCTTTTGCGAATATCATTCTTCCAATCTCTAAATGCGTCTCTTGATCTATCAACAATTTTGCTAACCTCTTCATTTGACATGTTCTTGTGCTCATATATTATCTGCTCATTGGCGGGATTGACAGTTACAACACTATTATCCATTCTCTACTTGATAATTATTGAAAGGAGCAATTAATATTCATATGCTCTGGTAAACTAAGCGCAAATGCCAAATTTATCATAAATGACATAAAAACTGGTTTACAATATCTTGCATTATTTTGTGTTATTCCACTATAATTATGATAATAAATTATTAGTTACTAAATATGAGACTAAATAGATCCCACAATATTTCGTTTTACTAAGAATCAAATGTCCATATCTACAATGAGCCTGTAACACAATAACCCAAAAGTTATTGAAAAATTTTAAATTTCCATTACTTGGATATTGTTTTATGAATATTGGAGTAATTGGAATCGGCCTGATGGGATCCGCAATAGCTCATAGATTGATAGAAAGAGGATTCAAAGTATTTTTGTATAACAGAACCAAGGGAAGGTCGGATGAACTGGTAAAAAAAGGTGCGATTCAAATGGGACATCCCTCAGAATTAGGAAGAAAATGTAATTTTGTAATAATTAGTGTTACAGATGGTCAAGCAGTGAAAGAAATGTTGTTTGGTGACTACGGCCTGGTTAAGAGCAATAATAAACGACTCATAGTTGTTGACACCAGTACAATATTACCGGAGGATTCCATTTATTGTGCTAGTCTCATGAAAAAAAAAGGGTACGCAATTCTACAGGCTCCAATTATGGGGGGACCAGACGCAACAATGAAGGGAGATGTAATAACCATCGCTTCTGGTAATAAGAGAATAATTGAAAAATCTAAAAGAATTCTAACAAGTTACAGTAAGAAATTATTTAATTTAGGCAATAAAGATGGTACTGCCAACTTCATAAAGCTTGGACTCAATCTTAACATTGCGTTAATAGCGATCTCATTGGCAGAATCAATAGTATTTGTAAAAAAATCAAAAATAGATCCAGCAGTATTTCTAGAAATTCTAAACTCAACCTATTTTAAAACAGGCCTCAGTGAAATAAAGGGTCCAAAAATGATAAAGAATAATTTTGAACCAAAATTCTTTTTGAAAAATATGCTTAAGGACGTACAATTACTTAATGAGTCTGCAAAGCATAATGGAACCAGTCTTTCGTTTGCATCGTTGGCCGAACAATATTTCCGCATTGCATCAAACAGAGGTTACTCCGAATTAGACTATACCGCAATATTGAAACTATTCGCAGAATTTAACAACCTGGTTTCCTATCGTTAGGCATAATATTAAGAAAATTTGTTAACCTCAAGCCTCATTAGTTAAAGATATTAATAACAAAGGACATCGAAGCAATCAATGAAATAATTCAATAATTCTCAATGTCGATCATTAACATCTCCTTATTTCTATTCATTGTGGTGAATCATTAGGTTTTTATTTTGCTTAGAAGGAATTTTAAATGAGGTTTTTAAATTAGGAAAAAGAAAAGTACTAAGTGAATCTGATCTAAAGGAGGAAGTATTGCCTCAACAGGGTGAACTGCTTGGGCGTGTCATAAAACTAGTCGGAGGAGATAACATTATTGTGAAATGCACAGATGGTAAAGTCAGAACATGTAGAATTAGAGGAAAGATAAAGAGACGTATGTGGATAAGAGAACATGATCTAGTACTCATTGCGCCATGGGATTTTCAAACCAATAAAGCAGACATTGTCTGGAGATATATTTCTGCTCACGCCGAAAAGCTCCAAAAGGACGGTTTCCTTGAGGGGATATAGAAAAACATCAATTTTTGTTAGGTATGGTCTTCGGGATAATTTCCAATTATCTTACCATTAAAATCCAGTAGTATGATTTTTATCTGTAACTGAGATTGGGAATACTTAGTCAGATGATTATGGACCTCTTTACATAGAATATCATAAAAAACTCTTAATCCAGATCGATCTATCAATTCACTTACATGTCGCGCAGTATTTGCTAACTTTATCTGTTGTACAAGCTCCTTGTTTGCTCCAGATCTACTAGCCAAGTCCGAAAGAAAATTCATGTCAACATGGGATCCCTTTACATGTGTTTGTTTTATTCCCATTGCCATTTTTGTTAGTTTACCAACAAAACCCACAACGTATGCCTTCTTTATTTTCTTGATTGCACACTGTTTAATACTGAATCCGACAAAGTCCCCAATTTGAATATAAGCATGATCAGCAATTGAGCTTCCATAAATCGCACGTGCGAAGTCTTCGCTTCTCCCACCAGTAGTTAGAATAACAGAATCAGAACCCATTGCTCTTGAAACATCTATGCTTTGGCGAATTGAAGCTGCAAATGATGCCGTCGAATATGGGATTACAATTCCAGTTGTTCCTAAAATTGATATACCTCCAATTATTCCTAATCTGGGATTATCAGTTTTCCTGGCAATTTCTTCTCCCTTTGGTACGCTTATTATTACCGATAATCCGTGCCTTTTATTCTTCTGCTGATTTAATATTTCTTCAATTGCATGATTTATCATCTTTAGTGGAGTAGGATTGATGGCAGCCTTGCCTATCTCGAGCCCTAATCCCGGTTTAGTGACTCTTCCTACTCCCATTCCACCATCAATAACTATTTTATTTGATGTTTCCAAAAGAGATACTGTTGCACAAACTTCGGCACCATTAGTAACATCCGGATCATCCCCTCCATCTTTAATGACGGCAGCTGTAACAGATTTATCCCCTTCATGTTTAATCCAGGCAATATCTATTGTTATTTGCCTGTCCTTTGGAAGAGAAACGTTTACTCTTGATAATTTTTCTCCATTAACCAGCGTTGAAAGTGCAGCTTTAGTTGCTGCTGCCGCGCAAGTACCTGTTGTATACCCGGTTCTCAGCGATCTCTTTTTATCAACGGGTAGATCTCTTTCTTTGATATCGTCTGTGCTTTGGAACATGCAAATCACTCTTTAAATGATTACTTTACCTCCATCAATAATAATAGTATTTCCAGTTGAGAAGGAAAAACTTTCACCTGCAAGCGAGACAATACTTTTAGCAATTTCTTCCGGTCGAGCCAATCTTTTCATGGTATTTTCATTTCTTGCTTTTAGCAATTCTGTTTTTGAAAGCGATTTCCGCATTGCTTGTGTATCTATATCTCCTAATGCAACTGAATACGATCTAATATTATACTGTCCATATTCTAAAGCTATATGCTTGGTCAAGCAAATCAATCCTGCCTTTGCTATAGAGTACGGTGAACCGAAGTTATGTCCAGAAATGGCAGGGGTTGAGGCGATACTTATGATAACTCCTCTCCTTTTTTTCATCATGATTTTCAATATTTCCCCAGTGAGTCGGAATGAGCCAACCAAATCGACTCGGATGATATTCATCAATTCTATTTCTGAAACATCATGTACTTTTTTGAACCAAATTTTCCTTTCAAATGGAAAACCAGCATTGTTTATCAATATATCAATATTGTTAAAATCTTTTGAGATACTTCCGACAAAATGAAGTAGACTCTTCTTTTTGGAAACATCCAATTGAAATCCGTAGCAATTCTTGCCAATTAAGTTACAGGCTTTTTGCAATTTAGATTTTTTTCTAGAAGTAATAACAACTGTTACTCCGTTTCTTGCTAATTCCCTTGCAATTTCTAATCCAAGTCCTCCCGTAGCGCCGGTTACAATACCTATCTTTCCATCAAGAGACAACGATTTTAGATTCGTTCTTTGGATATTTTAATTGTTATCTAACGCTAACACAATAACCTTTTAATTTAATCTTAACAGTAGATGCTTTCAGTTGTCTTCTTTTTCAAAGGCAGGACACCTTGTTTCATTATTGAATAAAAGTGATTTTAAAATCTTAAAGGTGTTTGCTTCGTCTCTAAAAAATCGTCAATTTTTAAATCTTCCTACTCTGAGTCAATATTCAAATCTAAGTCAGAGTTTGATTGAACATCATTTAGAACGGCTTGTCAAATTTGGATTAATAAGTAGAAGTAATATAGGATATACGTTATTGGTAACGGGACTAGATATCTATGTTCTAAAAATTCTTTCCAACAGGAACATAATCACTGCAATTGGACCTCAAATAGGTATCGGTAAAGAGGCTGAAATTTATCTAGCTCATAATTCTTTGGAACAAGACAAGATTTTAAAGATGTTCAGGCTGGGGAGATCTAGTTTCAAACAAATAAAGAGAAAACGGGATGTAAACACAAGTACCAATAGTTGGTTACTATTGAATATCGAGACGGCAAAAAAAGAATACGACATATTGACCTATCTTAAAGATTCAAGTACTTCTTTTCCAAGTCCTCTGTACAGATCTTTTCACTGCATTGTTATGGAACCTATTTATGCCAGCAGGTTATCTGATATTGAAAATCTTGATTATCCAGAATTAGTTCTGGAGAAAATAATTACCAATTTGACAATTGCTTATCGTAAGGGATACATTAATGGCGATCTTAATGAGTACAACATTCTTGTAAATGATGAGAATGTCTTTATTCTAGATTGGCCTCAAGCCGTTAGAATTGATACTTCTAATGCCGATATAGTACTGACGAGAGATGTAAAAAATATTATTAAATTCTTCTCAAAGAAATTTGAAATTGAGAGAGATATACATAATACAATTAACATCATAAAAGGAAAATGAATACTAAAATTGGCAGTATATCCTAGAGAAAATTTACATCTTAAATGATTTTGATTTATCGATCTTCTCCCAAGTAAAATCAGGCTCATTTCTACCAAAATGGCCATATGCCGCGGTTTTGGTATATATCGGTCTTTTCAAACGTAACGTTTCTATTATTCCATGAGGCGTAGTATCAAAAATCTCTCTAACTTGTGCTTCAATTTTTTCTTCGTCAACCTTCCCTGTATTAAACGTATCAACCATAATTGAAATAGGATCAGCTACTCCGATAGCATATGCCAATTGAACTTCGCATTTTGAAGCTATGCCTGAAGCAACAATATTTTTTGCAATATATCTCGCCATGTAGCATGCAGACCTATCAACCTTAGAGGGATCCTTTCCCGAAAACGCACCTCCACCATGCCTACCCATACCACCATATGTATCAGCTATTATCTTTCTCCCGGTTAATCCGGTATCACCTACAGGACCACCTATGACAAATCTGCCAGTCGGATTTACCAGAAATTTGGTAGAATCATTGATAAGATTATCACAAATTGGTTTTATAACCTTCGAAATAACTTCTTCTCTCACTTGAGATATTGAGATATCTTCCGTATGTTGAGTAGAAACAACGACAGTGTCAATTTTCTTCGGAACGGAATCTTCATAGATAACAGAAACCTGAGATTTTCCGTCGGGGCCTATCCAATCTAAAGTTTTTTCTTTTCTAACCTTTGCCAATTTCATAGTTAATTTGTGTGCCAAAGTTATGGGCATTGGCATAAGCTCGGCAGTTTCACTTGTTGCATATCCAAACATTAAACCTTGATCTCCTGCTCCCTGTACACCGTTCTCATTTTTAGAAACACCCATGGATATATCAGGGCTCTGTTCATGAATAGAAGTTAGAACTGAACAACTGTTTCCATCAAATCCATGCTTTAAGCCATCATAACCTATATTCTTCAATGTTCTTCTAACAACTTTCTGAGCATCAATTCTTGCGTTGGAAGTTACTTCTCCGGCTACAAATACAATCCCTGTGGTAGTCATAGCTTCTACTGCAACTCTAGAGTCTGGATCCTGAGAAATTAATTCATCAAGTATTGAATCAGAGACCTGATCACATATCTTATCTGGATGGCCTTCGGTTACACTTTCTGAAGTAAATAGATAGCGCCTTGCCATTTTTATTTATGACAAATCCCAAGACTGTCTCTTTTTCTAGAGATCCTTTTCTATTTTGATGAATAACACATTGTTTCCTCGAATAACTACTTTCCCATAATTTGCAACAGGATTTGCGCCACTAAATTCTTCTGCATCCAATAGTATTAAATTCATATATGAGTCCACATTATTCATTCGGCCCCTGTACTCCAGCTCGTTTTTAAGTCTGACAGATACTTTCATATTCAATGACCGCTGTAAAATTGTTAACGGTCTTTTTGGTTGCTGTGGAGATGATGACATATTAGGTTTTCACTTTTGTTTTCAAAAAATAAGATCGACAATAAAAAGTTTCTCCCAAGATTTCTTACTTTGTATATAAATAATTATAGAGTTTAGTGTTATGCGCATAATCACAACAGGGTCATCATCAATTGATGAGATACTGGGAGGTGGAATTAGAACAGGCGTAATTACCAATATTTTATCTGATTCGAGAGACGCCAGATCAAGTTTCTGCTATTCATTATGCGTGAACGCCGCGAGACTCTATACAGATTCATCCATAATATTTGGAGATACACAAGGATTTTTCAGGCCAGAGAAAATTCTTTCATATATCAAGATAAAACAGGAATCAAATTCTATACTTCATCAAATAAGAAGGATGAGAATACTATCAACAAACGTTCAAATGGTTCTTGTAAATTATGCCTTACATCTACATCCTGTTCTGGTAATTATTGATAATTTTAGCTACTTATTTTTAAACGAAAAGAAAAAGTCGTTATCGATACAAATCCAAATTAGAAAACATTTACACGATCTCGCAATAAGTGCAATTCATAATGACATTGCGATCGTAATTACTAACTCCATCTATTCAAAAAGAGAAAATAAGGATTCAGCTGAGGATATTTTTGAAAAAAAAATACTTCCGTTTAACGAATTATTGAATAAAACAATATCAAATCTTACACATGTGGGTTTGGAACTAAAGACGGTGAAGGTTGACGAATCAAGATACTCTGCTAGATTGTTGAAACCTCTGGCATCTACAATCTCTTACTTTATAGTTAAACCGGATGGACTCTATGATTGTTAATTATATTTCTAGAGGTGGATAGAATATCATTGGAAATACAATGGATTATTTTAGTTTTCTAGATATTTATTCAAATTTGACTGAAAATCGAATATTCAAACTTGATAAGAATTACATTCAGACATTTAATAATTATACTAGTTTATTAAAAATCGTATAAATAACAATGAAATACCCCAAAATTCCCCTTATATTTACAATGGCAGAAACATTTATTAATATTTTTTTTACGCTATATCATAAAAAGATGCTAATGGAGAACTTCCATATCCATTTCAATCGATAGGAAGCACGACTCCATTCCATCTTTAATTGAAGGTTAAAATCTATATTAAAGAATTTTTATGATTGGTAAGTGGATAAACTAGAAAAATTAATTGAGATGCAAAGAGACCTCGCCTCTATGTTAGCATCACCAAGATATCCTTCGAAGACTGAAGAGAGAATTTCATTTCTTTGCACCGCAATTACACACGAAGCTATTGAACTTCAAAGATTGACAAATTGGAAATGGTGGAAAAATCCCACAAAGTTTGACTCTGAAGAGGCAAAAGAAGAATTGATAGATATTTGGCATTTTGTACTCCAGGCAACTATCGAATTAGAGATGACACCTGATGAAATAGTTGAATATTATTCTAAAAAGAACAGGATAAACAAGAAAAGGAAAAAAATGCACTATTGAATTATTCCGTCTACGTAGGACTTTATGATATTCATATCCGTCTCCTCCATTAAGTTATGAATAGTAACACGCTCTCTAAATGTCTCTACGTCTTTGTGGGATGAATCTATATGAGGATAAGGGCTTTTTGATTTGATGATTTTGCCATCTCTTGTGATTCCATTCTTCGATAGTGCAATTATTGAATCACCAGCCCTATGGCCATGGCCATCTATTCCACATATGACTAAATGTACAAGTTCCTTGTTTTCAATACAATAATTGATGATTTTGTCAATTCCTTTGTTTTCCGACAATAGTCTACCAACAATAGCTACATTATTCATCAACCAAATATCGCTTGAAATTTCTGTTAATAATTTGATACTTGATAGCGTACATATTGCAATCTTACTTCCATTTCCCATGTAGTACTCCCGTTTAATTGGAATTAGGAATTTGCATATTTCTCCAATGCAATTTTCAATTTTCTTGTAAATCAAAATCAAATCCTTACCGAAATTAAAGCCTTCATTTATAACCCCCAGCTAACCTTAGTTTTGGGAATCACTTCTATGAATGGCGCATCTCCTTCTTTCCATGGATCTTTCTTCACCCAGTCGAATTTATCATAAAACATATGGTACAAACTTTGAAATTTTCTACCTTTGTGAATAAATGTGGTTATACCTCGTGTAACTACTGCCTTATTCTTGTTATTCTCGGTTGTGTCTACAACCAAGGATATTCTATTGTTTTTGTTAAGATTAGCATATTTCAGCGTGTTGTAGTCTGTAGCAAAATAGAATTTCCCCTCATTAAAAATATATGAAACGGGAGTTACATACGGCAGGTTGTTATTGCATGTTGCAATTCTACAAATTTCATTCGATCGGAGATACTTAATTTCGTCTTTCCTAAATGTTACACCTTTCATAACTAATAACCAATATAAATGCAATTTATGGCTTTTAGAATCAGATAAAGTGTAGTTTTAATGGACTCAAACAATCACCAATTATACAATTTGAATAATATCTAAGTAGGCCCATGATAAAATTTCATTGCGGTGATTATGCATGGAAAAAGAAAGCTCATCTAATGATGGGATAGTGATTGTTTACACAGGAAATGGAAAAGGTAAAACGACGGCGTCGCTAGGAGTGGCGCTGAGAGCCATAGGTCATGGACTCAAAGTTTGTATGGTTCAATTCATCAAGGGGGAATGGCATTATGGTGAGCTCAATAGTATAAAGAAACTAGAACCGGATTTTGAATTGATAGTTGCAGGTAAAGGTTTTATAGGAATTATTGACGATGACCACGCCTTCGAGGAACATGTAAGGGCGGCAAAGACCGCATTGGATATCGTGGAACAAAAAATTTCACTTGATACCTTTGATATAATCATCTTGGATGAAATTAATTATGCAGTACATCTGGGAGTGTTACAGTTAGCTGATGTCATGAGGATCATCCAAAATCGTCCAAAAAACTTGTCGCTAATTCTAACCGGAAATTATGCTTGTGAAGAAATCATCTCGTTGGCAGATCTGGTTACTGAAATGAAAGAAATAAAACATCCTTACAAAAAAGGAATTAAGGCCAAGAGGGGTATTGATTTTTGAAAAAAATAATATTATAAGCAAACTTAAAGTATAGTACCAAGGTGCGTATTTTCTAAATGGTCACTGATATCAAACAACTTCCTGAAGCCGGTGATTTGGTAATTGCAACGGTAAAGGAAGTTACAGGTCATGGAGCTTATGTGTCTTTAGATGAATATCAAGAATTGACCGCATTTCTGCATGTATCTGAGATAGCAACAGGATGGATTAGGAATATAGAGAGATATGTGAGACCAAAACAAAAGACTGTTCTTAAGGTTATTAGGGTAGACAAATCGAGGGTAGAGGTTGACCTTTCTTTAAAACAGGTATCACGTGAAGAAAGGAAGTCCAAACTCATAGAAGTAAAGAAG
>JBHENS010000042.1:0-13638 GCA_046261955.1 Nitrososphaeraceae archaeon
CTACAATAGTTGCATCCGGAGTTAATAATCCGTTCATTAATATCCCCTTAAAAGTAACTTTTCCATTTATAGCGAGCAAATTAACAGTAGATCCCACCACAAACTTCACATACGTTACTAATACGAGGACCAATGGAATACTTACGATTGATGGAAAGACAGACAAGGTAATTACAAAAATATTAATTGAAACTAATCCCCCAAATACTGGAAGTGTAAAATGTAATGATATCATATTGGGCTCTGGCGAATACACCACATTGCCTGTCATTTCAACTGCGAGGTGTGAAGCAATACCTGAAAGAGGATACGATTTTGGTCATTGGTCTGTCACGAACAATACAAAGCAAAATCCGGTAGTTTTTAATGTTACTGGTTATGAAACTATAACCGCAAATTTCAAGGGAGCAATTTTGACTGAAACGCTTATTGTGTTAACTTCCGTGATAATAGGTCTAGTTTCAACAATTGGAGGTTGGTTTTACAGACAGAAATCAAGATTATCCTTCAAGAAAAATCTAACTAATATAGATTATACATATGAAATGTTATCAAAAAACAATAAAGAAGAATGCATAAAACAGCTGGAACAAATTCAGAGGGATTTAAATTTTTTACATCGGAAAGGAAAAATTAATGAATCACAGCTAGAGTTCTTAGAAAAGAGAATTAATTCGTACATAAGCCGAGTTAACATTTCGAAATAGAATAATTATAAGATATCCTATATGAGTGTGTGTCATTTTGTTCCTAAAGTTAGATGAGGTAAAAAACTAAATTAGATATAACCTCACGAATTATGATCCATGTGCAATATCATGAAATATATTGTATCTGATCTTATGATGCTGTGTTGAAGTATATTTTCGCGTCAATTATCTGCATCACTGTATTCATGATTATGGGGGTTGTACTTTCCCCCAAACTAGGATACCAGGTTACAACTATTATCAAGTTGGATGAGGCAATCTCATCCCTTATCTATAATACTCATTCTGGTCATATGGATGATTTTATGATTTTGTTGTCAACTTATGGGCGAGAGATAGTATGGTCGGGGGTAATTGTGTTTATGGGTATTTTTGCAGGATGGAAAGGAAAGAAAATTGCTGTGATTATCGTGATATCATTTTTGATTATAATGCCTTTAAATACATTATTTAAGAATTTTTTCGAAAGGGTTCGTCCAGTTATAGATAGACAGGAAATTCACCTTCCTCAAAAAACAGATTTTGCGTATCCATCGGGTCACGCTTCTATAGTTAGTGGAGGTGCATTGATTCTAATGGTGCTATTTAGAAAGGAAAAGGAGCTGATTATTTCCACAATACTGGCTGGAGAGGCAGCACTTGTGTGTTTATCAAGGATTTACGTTGGCGATCATTATTTTTTTGATGTCATAGGTGGCATATTACTTGGCACAGGAATTTCCCTAATGTCAATTTCATTATCAAAATATCTTGATCCCGTAATTACAGGTGTACGTAGATATCTAGAAAAAGCTCCATAATTTGGGCACTTATTTCGGAAGTCCTTTGCCATGAAATATGCCATCTCTTATCCACTTCATAAATTTTCTATCAGACAGAGAACCTCTCATCTGAATAGAATTCATTGCATCATTTCCAACAACATATCGAAAATCAGGATCCTTAGAATTCAATGCATAAAGAATCGTGTTTGCAACTTGGTAGCTGGATGATGGGCTATTTTTCATAGCTTTTTCTAAGAAGGTAACTCTCCTTGCCATTAAGCTGTGATAAGGAGAGTCGGTATTCATGCCCTTAATCTTTAGATTCTGAAAGAAATCAGTCTGGACGACTCCGGGTTCAATTACTATAACCCGTATTCCAAATTCCTCCAACTCGAATGATATAGATTCAGAAAGGCCTTCTAATGCAAATTTGCTTGACACGTATGCAGAGTTAAGTGGAACACCAAATCTTCCTACCATTGAACTAATATTTACAATAATTCCATTTCCTTGCTTCCTCATTATTGGAACTATTGACTTTATGAGTCTGATTGTTCCGAAAAAATTGGTTTCAAATTGTTTCTTAACCTCTTCCATTGTAATCTCTTCAATGGGACCAAACATTCCGTAGCCCGCATTGTTTATTAAAATATCGATGCCTCCTGAGTCAGTAAGAATCTTTTTGACAGCTAATTTGATAGATTGATTGTCGGTTACATCAAGTTGTATTATTTTAAGTGGTAGCTTTTCTCTAGTTATTAGCTCCTGTATTCTCTTAGCCTTTGACAATTTCTTACCGTCCCATATGTCATAAAGTCGTTACGAGACAAAACAAGACAAATGGCAAATCCTATTCCAGAAGAACATCCAGTTACCAAAACCCTTTTTTTAATTTTCATAATTAGAGTTATGAGTCATAATTAAAAAATTTTCGGAATAAAGTAATTCAATTAGGCAGAAGAAGAATCTTAAAATTTAGTAATTTAATTATACCACTTGAGACCAGATCTAGATATGCAGCTAATACCAAAGCTGGAAATAAAATCATTATCCAGTATGATTACCTTTCTAAATGAAGAAAAAGTCGGTAGAGTTGCATCAATTGATGCACAGGGTTATCCGCAAATAATACCAATGAATTTTGTTTATGTGAAGAATGATTCAGTTGATACTCAAACAGGTAATAATAATATTGGCGCGATATATATGCATTCTCATCCAATGGGCGAAAAAATTGAAAATATCAAAAGAAATTCAAAGGTTGGCTTTGAGGTTGATTCCTATGTATCTTTCTTACCATCATATTATTTTCATCCCACCGATGCCTCACAGGCAGATACATTGTATATTAGCGTCGTTATCAAAGGAAATGCATCCAGTGTGGAAGACTCTGTTGAAAAGGCAAAGGCATTAAATGCCTTGATGAAAAAATATCAAAAGGAGGGAGGTTATGAGTCGCTTAGCTCCAACATGGGATCAGTTAAGGGAGTGACAGTTCTGAAAATTGTGCCAGATCAAATTCGTGGCAAGTATAAGATAGGACAACATTGGATACCAAGATACAGGTTAAAGATGGCGAGAAATATTGTTGAGAGGGAAGGTGAAGATAACGCTAAAAGAATACTGAAAATCATGGGTATTGAGATAATGGATAATGGTGAGCTTAGGATGACTAAGGAACCCATCATGTAATCATATAATCAAATATTATATATTCTGATATTCAAATTAAATTACTAATATTAAACCATTATCTAAAATTGAAATAAATTTAAGTTTTTTAACAATTTACATATTTTATATATTAGGTAATGTTTTTTCATTTTTGATCAAATATCTATAGCCGAAGAAATCTTGTAAAAAGAGCCCGAATTTTAAGATACAATTCACATCTATCTTCATAAAAATATGAAATCATTTCGAAATTGACGGTAAATATATAACTAAAAAAAACAAATGATTATCTGGATGCATTCAACTGAAAAAGACGATCCATTTGTTAAGATAGCCAACCTAATTGGTGGAGAAGAGTATCATAAAGTTGCAAGGGCGTTGTTGAATACTGAAGATGCTACTGACGAGGAAATAGCGGGTGCTACTGGTATGCGGATCAATATAATAAGAAAGGTGTTGTACGATATGTTTGGTAAAGCATTAATCACTGGTATCAGAGTAAAGGATGAAAAAAAAGGTTGGTTTGTATATCGATGGCGTGCCAAGAGAGATCAGGCAGAAAATTTTATCGAGAATCAGAAAAAAAAGATTTTGGATCGACTACAGAAACGACTGGAATATGAAGAATCCTCCGAATTTTACCATTGTGGAAATACAAATTGTCCAAGAATAAAATTTGATTACGCAATGGAACTATTCTTTAAGTGCCCAAATTGCAAAAATCCACTTAACATGGTAAATAACGAAAAGGTTAAGGATGCTCTAAGGTACAAAATAGAGCAGATTTTGCTGGACATTAGTTCAAAAGAAGAAATTTCATCGTAATTTATAGTACAATACAATTTCATTTTTATTTTGTATTACTGTTTTTGATAATTTCATCTTAATACCATTAATGATATTCGCGATCCCCTCGCCTTCTACCAATGTTTTTGCATCTCTCCCACCAATAACTACTGGTGATATTGTAACGATTAATTCATCAACAAGTCCCAATTTCAGCACAGACCAGTTTATTTCTCCGCCTCCCTCGACAAGTATTTTTTTAAAGCCTAGCCTTTCTAATACTTGAAATAAATTTTTGATGTTTACCTTTCCTTTTCCAGAAAATAATACGTGCGCACCTTCTTTCTCTAATTCTTTAATTTTCTTTGAAGATGCATTATGTGTTGCGGCAATGATAGTTTGAATTTTCTTCGATGATCCAATGATCCTTGAATTTAATGGAATTCTTGCTTTTGAATCAATTATAATTCTTGCAGGGTTCTTAGTCTCTGTGGAGAAATACCTCACATTCAACATGGGATTATCTTCCAACACCGTAGATATTCCTATTACGATACCATCAACAGCTGCTCTTAACTTATGAACACGTACCAAGTCCATCTTAGATGAAAATGATGAATCTTTACTTCGAGAGGATATCTTACCGTCTATGGACATTGCCGCATTCAAGATTACATACAACAAAATTCATCCCCATCTACAAATTTACCATTTATCATAACATTGAGGATCGAGTTTGCACTTGCTCTATGAACTATCGAAACATGAGGATCATGCATCGGTGAAATATCCAAATTGGTCTTGTCGACGAATATCATATCTGCTGACATACCAGTCATTAAAGATCCAGAATTGATGCCAAGAATTTTACCCCCATTGACAGTAGCCATTTTCAAAATTTCCCTTGCAGAAATTGGACTCCCTTCCAATGTTCTGTTTAGTTTCCAGACATAATCTAATTCTCGAAACATGTCTGCAGAATTAATCATGATATTGTCCGTACCAATAGCAATACAACATCCAAAGCTTAGCATCTTGGCAATTTTTGGTATTCCTACTCCTAATGTACCATTTGCTCTTGGGCAAACGACAATTCCGATTTTTTTACTTGCAACAAGTTTGATATCGACATCAGATGCATTTGTTAAATGAACGATAAAATTTGGTAAGAGGTTATCAACAATTCTTTGTACTTCGCTTTTCCCTGTTGCATTAATTGATTTTTTTTCTGTATCGAGTGATTCTGAAGCATGGATACCTAACATGAATTTTTTCTTTAAGGATTCTTTCTTTATGATTCTTCTATATTGCTTTAATGAATTGTCAGTATTCTCATTTGCTCCACTGATACCTATTCCGTCAGCGATATTCAGAATGTCATATATCAATTCTATTACATCTGGTGGAAATTTTGGATTATGATAAAAATCTTTAGATACATCGTAGTAATATTCTGGTCTACCTAATCTCATGCATTTTATTGATAGTCCTGACGTTGCTTCCGTAATTTGTTCTAGCCCTTGTAATCCTCCTTCTCTGAAATCTGCAAATGCGACTATGCCCTTTCTCATCATAGATATTGCAGAGCTTCTCATAAAATTAATTAGATGTCTTCTCTCGCTGTTTTGCAAGATTTTATTCTTGATACCGTGAATTGGATGAATTCTAGAATTAAAAGTTGAATCAACACCAATATCCTTACCAATAGAATCGCCAATATGCGTATGGGCATTAACAAATCCCGGAATTACTAGTATACCTTGCCCTTCGTATGTATTTTCATTAGAACTGCCTTTATAATCTCCGCTCGCGACATTTTCTATTATCCCATTTTTGATAATTATGTATCCTTTATCTATATAATCTAGATTTTCTCCAAAAAATAAACTAATGTTCTTTATAATTTGTTCCATTATCTTTCATTAGTTCCATTGTATTTCATATATTGGTCTAATAATGCCTTGATCCCTTAGGTTTCGAATTGTATCTAAGGCTTCAGTAGCAGCTTGTACTGCCTTTCTACCTGTACCGGCAATACCTATACCACAATTTAACTTGATATTCTCGCTTTCGTAGATTTTGCCGATTATTTCTGAGACTTTCTCTTTTGGTACAGTATTGGAGATAACCATAAAGTTGTCTCCCCCAATAAAAAAAGTCATGGCTTTTTCTTCCACAAATAATTCAATAAGATTGGAAAACATTTTCATTATTCTTGTGGTAATCTCATATGGGGACAGTACGTTACTAACTTCAGTAGAGTTATCTATATCAAGGTGTAAAATCTGGGTACACATATCTGTAGGCGGTTTATTTGGATTTTTGTACAGTAATTTAACTTGGTGATCTGCATATACTAATTTACTGTTAGTAAGTAAATTGTTGTTTTTACGCGAATGATACGCTGCAATATTTGCATCAATGGGAGTTGCACCTGTTCCGATAGACATTGATATATTCAAATCCTTGTACATATCGCTAATTTCTCGTTCAATAGACAGGTGATCTTCCAAAGATAATCCGTTACTAATCGCGATTAGCTCATCAAATCTATTAAAATAGACAATGGCATCCTTTTTCGAGAACAGTTTTTGCAAGTCGCTATATAGATTTGCTTGGAATATCTGCAATTGTGACTCTCTATCACTGCCTAACTTTAGTGTCCATGGACCATAACCTTCTATCTTTATAATGGTAATTTGAATTGTCATTTTTGACTATTCATTTCCTATTACCTTCAAATTCATTTAATCTCGTTACCATTTTATACGCTGCTTCTACTGCCCTCTTGGGTACTGAGATAACTCTATTCTTTGCCTGCTTTACAGTCATATCCGGACCCGTAATTCCAAGTGTGATAGGTTTTTGATATTTTAAAGAGAGATCTGCAAGTAATCTTGCAGTATTATTGGCTATAACTATATCATGTCCTGTTTCTCCCTTTATTACTGCACCTAATGTGACTATAGCATCTATTTCTTCAGTCTTAAGAAGTTGTTCAATCATTAAAGGCATATCAAATGTTCCTGGTACATGGCAGATCTTTTTCACATGCATGTTTAAGTTTTTTGCATGATGTTTGGCTGTAAAAAGCATTTTGTCTGTAATCTCTTGGTTAAATTCGGCTACAACAATAGCTAGTCTTATTCTTTTCAAATTATTTTCAATTCACTTATGTTTTCTTAATTTGAGATGATTCTACTAACGGAACCTTAAATCTTATAGAATATTCTATAGCTTTGTCTACCGATAAGGACCCCCCGGTCTCAGAATCGAGCATTTCGCAAATTACTACTGTTGGGATTAAATTTGCAAGTTTGATTAATTGAATAGATAGTTCGGTATGACCAGATCTCTCCCTCAATAATTCCCTTGCAGCAATTAATATGTGTACATGACCAGGAGAACGAAATTGCTTGGAAAATTCGTATTTACCATCAGTATCAATATTAGAACATATTTCTGACATTTTCGTAATGGTTAGTGCCCTATCTCTATCTGTTATACCTGTAAAAGTATCGATATGGTTTATGGTAATTGAAAAGGAAGGTCGGTCCCCATATGGAGCTATTGAACTTATGATTTTAGATAACGAAGGATTATTTTTGGAAGCAAGATGTAATAAATCATGCATAAATATCAAATTTAATTGTGAAGCAATTTCATAGGGTATTGCCAGGCAGATAAGACCACCAGCATCATTCCTCATAGTCGCCATATCGTGAGGACCAATATGCTGAGCAGCCTTTACCATATCAACCTCATTTTCTCTCGATTCGCTATCATGAATCAAGACAAATTTCCCATCTCTTAGGGCCTTAACTACATCCTCCACAGGTGACACGGGATTCAAAGGTCTAACTACGATTATAAAGTTTACTGATTTTCTGGTAATTACTAATATCGTGGTAATAATTTCGCAACATATTTGCTTAAAATGTCAACCTCAATATTAACCTTATCTCCCTTCCGTTTATTTTTAAACGTAGTAACGGCTAATGTATGTGGAACCAAAGCTATTGAAAATGCGGTCTTCGAGACATCAACAACAGTAAAGCTAATGCCATCCACCGCAACGGATCCTTTTGGTACCAAGGAATTAGCAATCTCTTTATTCATACTTATCCATATTTTGTTCTCAGAAGGAATTTTCACTATATCCTCAATTTTTCCTACACCGTCAATATGACCCAAAACAATGTGGCCTTCAATTCTATCATTTATTCTTAAACTTCTCTCTAGATTAACCCGTTCTCCCACTTTCAACAACCCTAATGAAGTTCGTCTCGTAGTTTCTTTTACTACTTCAAAGTATGCAATATTCTTCAAAATCCTTGTAGCTGTAAGACACGTTCCGTTGACATTTACACTATCACCTACTTGTAGCCCTTTACTTAGTTTTCCCAGCTCAATCACAATCCTCTTATCAGCAGTTCTCTTTGCGTTTTTTATTTTGGCTACTGATTTGACAATTCCAGTACCTTCTATGATACCAGTGAACATAAACTATTGATCAACAATTCCTATCGTATTAAAATATTTCATCTCAATTCTTGGCTAATTCATAGTTGGTAGCGCTAGAAATAAAAAATAATTGTATTAGAGTAAATTGCATTTTAGGCTAAGCTTCTACCAAAAGAATTCATGCATTATCAGATACTGATTATTTACAAATCAAAGCTTATAATTAAATTTATAATTTTGAGATGAAGATATACGCTCTATCGAATATTCATTTATCTTTAATATAAATTCATTCATCTGTTTTACTGCATTGTTTAAAAAATTCTCATCTATAATTTTAGTTTTCGATTGATCTTCAATATTTAGAACAGATGTAGACAGTGTCTTCTCCAGAACCAAAAATCATGGAGGCACCATCAAAACTGAAAATTGATCAACTTTGATTATTTAGTAAATAATACACTGATAATAAAAATACAAGTGATACTTTTTCTATGGATTGTATGCTCATAGTCACTTTCCTAGAATACGGTAAAATTGATCATCTTCTCTGTCAATTTATCCCTTATCATAGAAAAAACTGAATCAATTTCTATTGTTCTGAATGAGCAGATTTGTTCTTTATATGATCGATGTTATTGGTATCATTGTTTTTGGTATTGAGATTAGAACGATTTATTACTTTGGTTATCTTCTGAATCTCCTTGTCATATAGATTTACTAAATCTGATATCGTAATAATTCCGATAACTTTGTTATCTTCATTTGACAAGACGGGCATTTCTTGTAGATCATTTGATGAGAGTCTAACTAGCGCATTGTGAAGTGAGTCTGAATTATATGCAAAGAAGGGATCCTTTATCATGATGCTTTCTAGCTTTACAGATTTGCGATATTCTTCGGGAAATTCAAAGAGCTTGAGTTTGTATACCACACCCTGAAGAATATCCACATTGTCAACGACTAGAATCATGTTATCATTATTCCGATTCATTATTTGAAGAGTCTCTTCAATGGACAAGTCTTTTGAAAATTTATTATTGGCGTCTCTAATGACATCCTTTACATAAAGATCGCTCAAAATGGGGCGCTGATATTCCATCCTGTGAGCAGGTGAATCAGACCTATTCAGTACCTGATTTCGGAATATTGAATTGTGTTGCCCGGACATAATATACGCAATAAATGTAGCTAACATCATCGGTGCCAAAAGAGCATAACCACCTGTTAATTCGCTTCCCATGATAATTGAGGATATTGGAGTCTTTGCCGTAGCCCCAAAGAATGATACCATTGCTACAATAATGACCGATGAAACATCTATCCATGTAAATAGTCCTAGCAAGTGAAATCCTGTCCCCATGAAAGCTCCAACAAGACCCCCTATCACCATGGAAGGTCCGAACACACCCGCGCTACCACCAGTACCTATTGTCAATGAAGTTGCCAAGATTTTGAAAACAATTACGGCGCCAAGAATGTAAAAGGGCATTAATGTGTAATCCTTGTCAATTGCTACTTGCAACCACCCATATGATGTGCCCAAAATTTGAGGAAATACGATCCCTATCATCCCTACGAGAACTCCTCCTATTGCTGGTTTCAAATATTTTGGGATCCGAATTTTACTAAAGTAATCGGATATTACGTAAAAGGTCTTTACATACACTACACTTACAGCGGCCGAAACAAGTCCTACGGTAGCATACAGTATGAGTGAAGCCGGATGAGTGTATTTGACCAGATCTAGGGGAATGGAGAATAAGCGATCCCATCCAAAGACGAATCCGAAAATAGTATAGCCAGTTACTGATGCTACTAATCCAGGAATTAGTGCTCTAACTTCGAAATCCCTTCTGTAGAAAACTTCAGCACTAAATACTGCACCTCCTAGTGGAATCTTGAATATACTTCCTATGCCAGCTCCAAGCCCAGCGGCAACAGCAATTCTTCGTTCATCCTCATCCAATTTGAATAGCTTTCCGATAACTGACCCGAGGCCAGCAGCAATCTGTCCTGCAGGACCCTCAGTTCCTCCACTCCCACCGCTCCCAATAGTGATTGATGAAGCAACAGCCTTTACAAGTGGAACTCGGGCTCTGATATTACCACTCTTGTAATGATAAGCATCAATTACTGCATCGGTGCCATGTCCCTCAGATTCAGGCGAGAACCTAGTTGTAATCAAACCAACTAATAGGCCTCCAAGACCACATATCAAAGGGAGCAACCAAGGCTTTTCAATAATTAGGGCGTAACTTTGACTGTCCTGGAAACCGCCCGGTATAGGAGGAGAGTAGCCTGTTCCTACTTGAAGAAATAGACCTGTAAAAAATTCCACGGAAAGAAAAAGCCCTATTGCACTAAGACCTGCAACGATACCTAATAGAAATCCTATAAGTATCCACTTTCTAAAATAGCTAAAATCTAGATTCCATTTCATATTCCTTAATGTTCTTATTAATGATACTATTTGAGAATAATAAGGAATATCAGTTCTCACAGCTAAACCCGGTATACAGATGATTTTTCTTGGTTTATAACTGTTAATACCCTACAAATCAGATATACCAGATTTAATATACCAGAATATTTTCACATGATTTTTTCTTGACTCTGAATTAAAGCGTATAATCGAAATCGGAATATAACTTCATTTAGACCTCATCCTCATTGAACTATGTTACCTCAAGTTAATTAAGTAAATCATCGAACATTGAACTAGAAAGTAAAAATGAATCTCAGCTCGCGGAATTTCATATGGGACTATTTTACAGTTTATATTCTAATATTATCATATCAATTAGAATGTAGAAATGTCTTAAGAGGTATCTATCGATTAAGTGTTTACCAGTTAAACAAATGTGATGTTCACATCAATTGGAGCGAACAAATGATAGAATATCTAAGCGAGGATATTCGTAACATTCAACATCCTAACCAGAATCTAAATAACAGAGTTTACACATGCATTAATAAACGTCGATTAACCTTGTTAACCTTGAATATTGGTATATTGAATGGTGTATATGTTATATTTTATGATGTCTTTCATTTTTCTAGTGCGAGTGTTTGTGGGTGGCAGGTAAGATTCTAATCATTATCAAATAAGGAATAAAGAAATATCCGGATAGTTTATAATGAAAGATTCGTTAAATAGGAACACTATTCATTTTCGTAAAACTCTTGTTTTGCAGCGCTTATTACAGCCTTCGCTTGCTTGTAATGAACGGCATCAATCATTTTACCATCCAATAGTACTGCGCCTCTAGTATTACCCTTTTCAAATGAATCCTGTAATGCAGCTAGTACTTTTTCTGCCCATTCTATTTGTTTCTTTGTTGGTCTGAAAATATCGTGAGCCGGATTTATGTGTGAAGGATGAATCAACGTTTTACCTGAATAACCTAGTTTTTTTGCATTTGTCGCATCTTTAATCAAACCATCCAGATCATTTACCTCTTGCCATATACCATCCATTGCTTCAATTCCAGCAGCTTTGGCATCCACTGGAATCTTTGACCGGGCATAATTATAGCTTGGAAGATCATCATATTCGACATCAATATTCATATCATACAAGTAATCAAAGACCCCAAAGACCAATGCCACCACATTTTCATGTGCTGAAGCAATCGAATTAGCATTTATCACTCCTTTAGCTGTTTCTATAGATGGTATGATTCGAATTCTTGAGGAATTCCTACGTTTTGACACAATCATTTCAATTTTGTCAATGATTTGAATTACCTCTTGACTATTACTAATCTTTGGTAAAACAATACCATCCAATCCCTTCACTAAAACTCGATCAAGATCACCGTCAACTAAACCCGAATCTACTGAATTAATTCTGACATAAATGGAATGTTCCTTATCATCATAATGGGTTGCTACGTGTCCCGCGACCAAATTTCTTGCAAGTTCTTTGTCATTAGAGGGCACAGAGTCTTCCAGATCAAAACATAGTATATCGGGTTTAAGACTAATTGACTTTTTTATAAATCTCTCGTTGTTTCCAGGAATAAATAATAAACTCCTGAACATTTAGTAACAAAAAATAAAAGATTAAAGTTTCTGAGGTGTTGTCACAATCTTGCCTATCTGCTCTCCGTTTGCCATCATAGTGTGTCCTTTCGCCATATCGGAGAATGGAAGAACTGTACTAATCAATGGCTTAATTTTACCCATGGCTGTCCAGTGGATTACTTGCTCTAATTCAGCTTTATTACCCTGAGTTGAACCAAGTAGATTGGTCCCTTTGAAGAATAGGTATCTTAGATCGATAGTAGAATCATATCCAGTCGTAGCTCCCGTAGCTACTAATGTACCTCCCATATTAAGGAGACCTACTTCCTGTGGGAATGTTGATTTTCCAATATGTTCAAAGACAACATCTACTCCTTGTTTTTTCGTTATCTCTCTTACTTTCTTATACCAATCGGGTTCTCTGTGATTTACTACATGATCGGCACCTAGTTCCATACATTTGTCCATCTTTTCCTTATTCCCTGCAGTTGCAATTACATCACAACCATATAATTTGGCTATTTGAATACCTACCATTCCAACACCGCTTGTCCCTCCCATGACAAGAACTGTTTGTCCGGGTCTTATCTTGGCCCTTCCTACAAGCATATGCCAGGATGTCATCCCAACCATTGACACTGCGGCTGCCTGCTCAAATGAAACAGAATCGGGTATCTTTGTAACATTTACTTCAGGTAAATGAGTATATTGACAGAAACCACCCCAAAGCGGACCAGTTTGAAAACCCCAAATGAGACGTTCATTACAGTCATATTCTCTTCCCGACGTACACATATTGCATACCCTACAGCTCATGTTAGAATGAGAAACCACTCTATCACCACCTTTCAATTTTGTAACTTCCTCACCTGCTTCAACCACAGTGCCTGCTACATCGCTACCTGAAATATGTGGAAGTGGAACCTTTACAGGGTCTCCCCAAATTGCCCATAGATCGTTGTAGTTGTATGCGGCTGCTTCTACTTTTATCATAACTTCATTAGGTTTTATTTTGGGAGTGTCAACATCGTCTATCTTCACTACTTTCAGAGGATCTTGACTATACTCTCTAAATACTGCTGCTTTCATGAATTTTTTGAAAAGTTCTTAGACTAATATAGTTATTTCTTTTAGCATAAGCTAGATAAGACCAATAAGGAGTGATGAGGTCATTGGTACGTTATATCGAGGCTCTATGAGGGACTCTGAAT
>JBHENS010000043.1:0-12538 GCA_046261955.1 Nitrososphaeraceae archaeon
GATGAAGGCTGCTTTTTACCTGGACGAACATGCAAACCAAAAACAAAATGATGCTTTGTCCAAAATATTTTCTGGGCAATCCGGTGGTTTCTTTGCTGCAGCTGCTAACCTCATTGGAGAGATGGTTGGAATAAAGTCTGCTCCGATAACTTTTGGAATGGAAGGAAAACGTCGTTGGCTGCGCATACCAGAATATACGGAATTAGAGATAGAGGCATTGAATGGGAACGATCCCAAAAAAGATAGTCTGGTAACAAATCCTTCCTTCACTGTAGCTCCTGGATATGATCCTGTAATAACGCGCTCTACCAAACATACCTATAAAGATTTTGGATTTGAATGGGATTCCTCAGGTAAAAATGGTTTCTATTCTAGATTTAAGTATGGGCCCTAAAACTTACTTGATTTGAATTGAATTAAACAAAGGTCGATGAAATATAAAGAATTAGTCCTATTTCATTCTTTGATATAGCTTCTTAAAATGATGATAGGAATTAGAATATCTTTCGTCAGCAAGCATATTCTGAACGAAGGTATCTTGATAATATTGGATCAATGTGGGTTTCATATATGCTATCATTCTTCTATCTGTCCTGAGTGCTTGAAGGTAATGTGGATAATTCTCGATCCAGTTGGCGGAGATCGTTAAAAATAGTTTCTGTTACTCTGATTTGGTCTAATTCCTTCGAACGCTTGAACGTTATAACTGTATAATACAGTGCTACAGCATATATTATTGCAACAATTATCTGGATATAATCCGAAGATGTTAACGGCATTTAAATCCTAGAGATCCAATCACATTTTTATTCCTTCGGATTTCATCGCCTCCTGTATTTTACATGCTTAATTGAGGAAATAGGTAGATAAACAATAGAGTATATGATATTCTTTTATAGTTTACTGAACGATACTTAACATGAAATCAATCTCATGTCGTGATATTGGATTTAATTGTGATTATGTAGCGCGAGCCGAGAGTGACTACGAGCTCTTTACTAAAGGTGAAACACATGTATTCCATGCTCACGGCGTGAAAAAGCAGGACTTTATTCCAGCGTTTAATGAAAAAATGAAGTCTTCAATAGAGAGACATAGTTCTCCAGAAAGTGGTGTTGAATCAACCTAGCCATGGGGTTATTATTGTGAATTATTGTCAGAAAGTGGGATTGACACTATGAGTGATCCACAAGTATTTCACATATCGTGTCCTCAGTGCAACTTTTCGAACAAAGCAACTGCGCCAGTTGCCAAATATAAAGAAGTTGTCTACCAACCATGTAATGATGTTGAAGATCAGCAAGATCATAATATGAAAGATCAAACGAGATGTGAGAATTGTCGTAACGACTTTGATTTCTACTGGTGTGCAGGACATAGAACGAAAAGAAATACTAAAGAGCAAACGAACTGACCATAATGTCAAATGGCCTCAGACGTAACTGGCTCAATAAACTTTTCTATCCCGCATTAGGTTTTTTATTTTTTCTAGATTAGTTCTATATAAATGATAAGTTACACATATTGATATGTTAGTATCGAATATTATAAACTGATGACATTTGGTCCTTAGATATCTCTCCGGTCTTAATAAATTTGATAAAAGAAAATTCCTCGAATTGAGAACGACTGTCGAGTAATGACTGCTGATAATTTGGCATCCATCTTAAGTATTGATATAGAAGATTCAAAACTAATCTTAAATTCAGTAACAAATCACTCCAGTTTGAGGTTTCATGATATGAGAGAACTCAGGTAAGATAGCGCATAGCTAAAACTATATTTTGTAGGTTCTTCAACCAGGAAGATCCACAGTAAAACCGTTTTGGATATTGTTTAGGGTTGAAGATCATCTCTACAATTTTTTCTGCGACCCTGGTAGGACTAAGCATTTTGTGCTTGTTCAATTCATAATTTAGCGGGTCAATATCTTTCTGCATTTTTGTAGCCACTTGTCCAGGACATATTGTCATTACTCTAACGTTGTAATCGGCAACTTCACGGGCTAAGCTTTCTGTCAATCCGATCATACCGAATTTACTAGCACAATATGCTGATATGTCCTTAAATCCTACTTTGCCTGCACCTGAACTAACGTTAACAACGACGCCAAAGTCCTGTTCTATCATGTGTGGAACAATTGCTTTGCACAAAAGGAAACTGCCTTTCAAGTTAATGTCTAACGTGCTGTCCCATTGCTCTTCCGAAGTATCAATTAGTCTTTTGACATATGAAATTCCAGCATTGTTAATTAATAAATCAACTCGACCGAAAATGCCCAACGCTTCATTCACAAGTTTATTCACTTGAGAACAGATACTCACGTTACATTCTCTTCCTATAATCTTGTCATTTCCAAATGACTTAATCTCCTTCATGACTGAATCTATCTCTCTTTGATTCCTCGAACATATAATTAAGTTCAAACCTTTCTTGGACAACAGAATTGCTGTTTCCTTACCTATGCCGCGTCCACCTCCTGTTACCAGTGCCGTTTTGAGATTAGTCATTTACATCTCTTTTTCTCTTTTATAGAAAATATAACTCTTGGATATGGTCAATATAACATGTTGTCGAAATATACATTTGTGTTCTCTATTCCTTGGTCGATTATTTTCACGTGAAATCTAGGGTTACACCTTTTACAGACGAAAATACCAGTAACATACAATACAATCTCTTCCATTACTGATAATTAGAGCTTTATCTAATTTAATGATTAATATTACAAAAAATACTAGTGCACTGAGTTATTTTCAATGCTATCATGTTGAATCAAATACATTGCTATCATGTTGAAACAAATAAAAAGGGAAAAGTAAAATTAAGAATCAGGCCAATGAAACTTCCTCAGCCTACTTTTTACGAAAGGAAATTAAGTTATAAATTGGCATCAAAGAATATTCCATACAAATCCGGACCGCCAATCTGGTTTACAAGAGCAAACTTTTACACTCCCGATTTCGTTATCGGGGAAAAACTGATTGTGGAGGTAGATGGTAAAATACATTCACTGAATTTCAGAAAAACTCCAGACAGAATTCGTCAGAGGGCGCTAGAGAACCTAGGATACCATGTTATGCGAATAAGAAATGATAGGATACGTAGAGATATTAACGGAGTAATTGCAGAAATAATTCAACGGTATTATGAAACAGTTGACAAACAAAATGGCCGTCCAAAAATAGAACCCCTGAATCCAGCTGGATACGATTCAATACCTAAATACATTCAGGATAAAATTTCAGACTGTGCTATCTCGTTTAATCAATTTCTAAAAGATGAATCCTGGACGCCCAGTTTTTTCAGACTACACCTACCTGATTATGATCCAATTTTAGTCGTAAACCAATCAGCTCTCGAACGATTCATGTTACTGCTACTAGGTCTAAACATTAATGTTGATGCGGATGGAATTTTAAACTTTTGCCATTCCGCAGAAATATTCGGAAAGAGTATACGGATAGTTCGGGACATTTTTGGAAAACAAGGTGAAAATGCAGGTATACATCTTAAGAATATGTTTAATGTTTCTGCTCCCGGTTTCTTTAAGAATCTAGTATTTTTCGGAGGACCTAAAATTAATCCAGGAATCGTATCAATTGAAAATTTAGACTCGCTCAGAGCACATATTGTTTTGTTCAATAGGAATTTTTCACAACACAAAGTAAGGGTGGAAGAAGACGAAGTTAGGGAAGAATGTCTGTATGCTTTTAATAATATAAAAGGTGCCAACTCATCATTGCGATGGCTC
Organism: Nitrososphaeraceae archaeon; assembly: GCA_046261955.1. Classification (GTDB taxonomy): domain Archaea; phylum Thermoproteota; class Nitrososphaeria; order Nitrososphaerales; family Nitrososphaeraceae; genus TA-21. Next base: position 3,755 of record JBHENS010000043.1, read on the forward strand.
ACTGAATGGAATATTGCTTACCAATAATATGAATAAAAGTAGCGTGGCGGTAATACCCCGAACATAGAAGGAATTTATTTTCTAATCCTTAAATAAAATAATTTTGTTATATCGCAAGTAATTATCATGTCTACTACGCAATTTACCTCTGAATCGCAGGGTCAATACAGAGCTAAGGGTTATTCTGCGACAAGCTCTACTTCGCCGCTTGCTCCAACTGTCATCTCGCGGCGGGAACCAAGTGACCACGACGTTCAAATCGAAATTCTTTTTTGTGGTATATGTCATTCTGACCTTCACCAAGTACGTAATGAGTGGAGGAGCGTCATGCCTACTGTCTATCCCTGCATTCCTGGCCATGAGATAGTTGGCAGAGTCACAAAGGTAGGTTCTGCAGTTACCAAATTCAAGCCAGGAGACCTCGCCGCAGTCGGATGTCTGGTTGACTCTGACGGCTCGTGTCCTGACTGTCAAACTGGTCTTGAACAGTTCTGTGCCAACTTGACTCTTACCTATAATTCACCCGACCCTTACTTGGGAAGTGTTACCTATGGAGGATATTCGGATAGCATAGTGGTTAAAGACCATTTTGTCCTGCATGTTCCATCTAACCTCAATCTTGCGGGAGTAGCACCACTGCTCTGCGCCGGAATAACAACATACTCACCTATGCGACACTGGGGTGTTACTACTGGTAAGAAAGTCGGGGTAGTTGGTCTTGGTGGGCTTGGACACATGGCGGTGAAGTTTGCTCATGCCCTTGGTGCTTACGTCGTTGTCTTTACCACTTCTAAGAATAAAAAGGATGATGCGGTTCATCTTGGAGCTGATGAAATTATCGTTTCCCACGATCCTGCCCAGATGAAAAAACATACTTGTAGTTTTGACTTTATACTCGATACCGTTTCTGCTGAGCATGACATCAACGCGTACATCCAACTACTTCGCCGAGATGGAAACATAACCCTTGTAGGTGCTCCAGACAAGCCCCACGCCGTATCTGCATTTGGACTTTTGTTTCAGCGCCGCAGCATCTCCGGTTCTCTCATTGGGGGTCTTGCTGAAACGCAGGAAATGCTCGACTTTTGTGGCAAACATAACATTACTGCAGATGTTGAAGTTATTCCTATCCAGAAGGTTAACGAGGCTTACGATAGATTGCTCAAATCCGATGTAAAGTATCGCTTCTCTATAGATATGTCGTCTCTCAAATCTGAGTAAAAAGACAGTTTTATTATTAATATCTGAAAACTAGTATTCGAGTTCGTCGGGGCGAATTTGTTTTTTCAGATTAGTCAAAGTTAGGAATTCTAATTTTTTGTAGTTTACGGCACCACGATCAAGAGTCCTGTTATTTGATTCGGATATTACTATGGATGAAATAACTTAGTCTTTATTGATAATCAGGCTTAAGTGTAAAGTCGTGAATCATATCTAATCCTTAAATAAAAATAGAGCGTCTTAAACTTATGAAAAAGGGATTCGTTATAATTGGTGCAATATTGATGATGACTTTGATTACGTGGCCAAACAACTTAATTGCTCAAAATGTAACTAATAATGACTCGTATGCTGCTGGCAGCCTAATGGCCTCGGCTAACCAAACCACCTCCGAACTAGGGCAAAATGCTTCTTTGGTCCTGAATAAGGCAGGCGAAGAAGTAGGTTCTACACTAAATCAGCTTGGGCAAAATTTCAGCGACGTCGGCTCAGAAATCGGGTCAGACATATTGAATGAGACAGGAAAGACCGCCAAAAAAGTTGGTGTAGGAGCAACCGATGTACTTGGCAACATAAGCGGCGAAATAAAAGAAGGAATAACTGGTAAGTAAGAATCTTGGACCTTATATGCAGAATAGATCTATTGGTCGTGACTCCTAGGGTTGATTCATAGGTTTCTTCATTCTGTTGATTTAACCACACTTTTTTCGTCCAGTCGAGTCCAAAAATTCAGTTTCATAAAGACTTGGAACGACGTCTGAAATAACGTTCTTTATGTCTTAAACAAATATCCTAGTGGACAGCTGGGCTATCGCGGTAACTTTTCAAGTGGCCGGAAGGGGTGGATCTGGTTTTTCATATTATTCAAACTTAGAATTTCGAAATTCTATGAATAGTGAACCAGGAGGTGTTCTCTTTGAAATAGCGACAGACCCGCCAGGCTTTACTGTAGATCAAAAATCATCAGAACTTGGTACTCGCCTAATGTTACCCGAATGGCTTGAATCTGAGAGAAAGAGTCTCGAAAAGATCTTACCAAAACTAAGACTGTCACGTCCACATAGGGAATCATGAGTTCGAAAAGTAATGAGAAATACTAATCTCAATTTTATTCATCGATTTATTCCTACTCATAGTAATGTCAATGAAACCAAGCTTACCCTACTACTTCTGCACGGTACAGGTGGTACGGAGGATGATCTTATCCCTGTGGGAAAAGAGTTGGCACCATATGCTTCAATCTTAAGTGTAAGGGGTAAGGTTCTGGAGAATGGAATGCCAAGATTTTTTCGCAGACTAGAAGAAGGAGTCTTCGACTTGGAGGATCTTAAAATAAGGACCGATGAGTTGGCAGAATTCATAGTTAACTCTTCCTCAGTCTACAAGATTGATCTAGAAAGAATCATTGCAGTAGGTTATTCTAATGGCGCAAATATAGGTGCGAGTCTCTTATTAAGGCGACCCGAAGTTCTTTCTGGCGCAATATTGTTCCGAGCTATGGTACCGTTTATTCCAAAGGTAGTGCCCGACCTATCAGAGAAGTCCATAATATTACTGGAAGGTTTGTATGATCCAATCGTTAGTAGAGCGGAGGCAGAAAGTTTGTTAGAAATATTCACCAAAGCTCATTCAGGAGTAACACTGAGGTGGCAAGATTCCGGACATAACCTTACCCAAGAAGATTTTGTCGCTGCGAAGAAATGGCTACAAAGCAACTCTAACCTCTGAACAGGTGTTCATGACTATGCAAGTTTTGGTTTAGATAGACAAGTCAAGTGACACTACATTGTAACTAATTCTTTCTGGCATTTTTTCGAACGTTGGTTTGACTTCCTCCACAAGACTTGAAAGCCTCTTATTACTATTAGAATAATAGTTATCCATATCTTCCTTCGATGCCCATAAGGTCAATACAAGCATCTCATCACTATCTTCATCGTTCTCGAGAATGATATAACCCTTGAATCCGCTTACCTTGCCCTGGATAGCTGCAAAAAATTCTCTAAATTTCCTAGTAGATATCTCTCGCATCCCGTCCTTGAATCTCACTCTATTTAGTTTGACAATATTAAAAGTATTCACTTAACAATCGAAGATATTTGTTCAAATTCAATTATAAATATAATGCTAAGCATCTAACCGCTATAATTTATTCAACAAATTAGACACCTCTAAGCAAGTTGGAAGTGAAAAACCATCATCTTCAAACAGTGTCGAGTTCAGGAGTACTTTTGCTTACAAGTGAACAGGGTAAACATTTTTCAATACATTTTACGTCATAATGTCTAAACTATGACTAGTAAAGAAAAGAGGACTCAACTATATCCTATACTGCTGGTTAATTTTATAGGTACTCTAGGATTTAGTATCGTTTTGCCTTTTCTAGTCTTTTTAGTCAGGGATTTTGGTGGAAATGCCATAGTTTATGGCATATTGGGCGCAACGTATTCTGCTTTCCAGCTTATTGGAGCTCCAATTTTGGGAAAATGGTCTGATAGTTATGGGAGAAAAAAAGTTCTTCTGTTAAGTAATGGTGGAACTTTAATTGGTTGGATATTGTTCCTTATTGCGCTATTTCTGCCGGCTCAAACACTTAATGTTGATAATGCGATTCTTGGAACTATAGTTATAAGTCTTCCATTACTCGTGTTATTCCTTGCTCGAGCCATAGATGGACTTTCGGGAGGAAATATTTCTGTAGCTAATGCATATCTTGCCGACATATCATCTGAAGAGAGCCGGAGTAGCAACTTTGGAAAAATGGCCGTGTCAGCTAATCTAGGCTTTATTTTAGGTCCTGCAATAGCAGGCATCTTGGGTGGTACTATGTACGGGGCAATATTGCCAGTTTCGGCGGCATTACTTCTGTCATTAATTACACTGATTGTAATTGGCTTTAGATTAAAAGAATCTAAACATTCGTCCCCTGAAATTCTAGTGCCTGAAGAAGCAAGCATAAGAAAAGTATTTGCACAGGAATGCAGAGACTGTTACGAAAATGAATATCCCAATAAACTCAAATTTCGAGATGTCTTTAAGTTAAAACATATTTCGTATCTACTAGTATTATATTTTTTGATCTTTCTTGGATTTAATATATACTATGCCTCATTTCCGGCGCATGCGGCTAATGATCTAAAGTGGTCAATAACTGAGTTGGGTATATTTTATGCAATATTAAGTGGAATAATGGTTTTGATCCAAGGTCCTGTCTTGCGTAAGGCATTGAAAAAATTCTCCGAAGAAAAACTGGTTGTAGTTGGTAGTATAATTTTGGGTACAAATTTTATATTATTTGTATCCGATAATATTATCTGTATATATACTGCTGTAATTTTATTTGCAGTTGGTAACGGTCTTATGTGGCCTTGTTTTATGTCCCTACTATCAAAGCGTGCAGGATCAGCTCTCCAAGGATCAGTACAAGGCATTGCAGGTAGTTTTGGAGGCCTAGCAAGTATCATCGGATTAACTTTGGGAGGATTTTTGTATAATTCGGTAGGAGCAACAACTTTCCTAGTTAGCGCTGGAGTAATATTCACAGTTTTCATCATGTCTTTCCGCCTATTGAAAATGAAAAGTTCTGATTAAGAATATTAAAAATTATTTTGCTTAGTAGTTCCAAAATCAATACTAATAGCCAGAATTAAATTCACAAGTCTTGAAAGGGATTGAATTTGTTTACAATGTGAACCGTTGGATGTTGATGGGTCGGTTTCGAGTCCGGAGGTTTTGAATTATTTTTGACATTAAAAAGCGGCTCAATTGTTTTGTAATATTCAATTTATCACTCGGATTCAGCGGGATTCGAACCTTGCACGTTAACCTGTTCGTCTTGTGCAATACATATAAGCTTTATCAAGTTTATTGAGGAGTAAGCTCCACGGATATGACAAATAGAACAAACATTGACAAAGCATCTCGGCTTCTCGAGATACTAGATAAACATCTCAGTGAAAAAAATTGTCAGCATAATCCCGAAGAACTTTTCGATGAATATATTCTTTCTATAACATAATAATCGAAGCCAACCCAAAAGATATACACACGATTACTTATTTTTTGGTGATCCAAACAATAAATTAATTTGTAACTAACAATCATCTATGATAATTGAGTGAATCTGATATATGTCTAAATTGTAGACATCTGAGGAAGAGTCACAGATACTTTTTAGGACAGCAAGACAATGATCATAGTTGTTCGGCCTGCAAATGTCAACAATTCGTAGAGTAAATAGGAAATTTTCTGTCTCAGATTCAGGTTAAAAAGATTTGTGACATGAATTGTCTAAAATTAAAACCAGTTGAATATCGAAAAGATAAAAAAAATATAATTGATTTTATGAAGTAGCCAAAAATTAAATGGGCCGTAAACTTGGACTTGCTTCTACGATAACATGTTGTCAAAATAGACATTTGTATTGCGAGTTCCTTGGTCTAGTATCTTTACGTGATATCTATGGTTACACTTCCTACAAAATAAAATGCCCGCAACATAGAATGTCAACTCAATATCCTTAATAGGACTAGGTGGTTGATTGCCGTGAACATTAATTCCGTCAACATGCGGGTCAGGTCCAACTATTTCGATGTCCTTCGAGCCACACCTAATGCAAGGAAATCTAATTGACTTAAAATCCTTTATTATGCGTTCATAATCCTTCTCATTTATCGGATATTCTTCCCTCATTGTTTAACCAGCTCCTTTAACATTTACATTATAGTTAAAATTAACTAACAGACAATCCTCAATCTATACATTTTATTTCACAATTTTATTACCAAAATAGAAATTTTAGACTGGATATTGCCAAGTCCGTAAAGGCAAGAAAAGGCGCGATATAAAATAAGGTAATCTTATGGACTAATCATGCTTGTAGGCTTTGGCTTTATCTTTAGTAAGACTGAACCAGACTTTATTTCCGTCGAACTTTACAACTTTGTCTCTAGGTAGAAAAAATTTATCTTTATCGACAACACCTCTTTTTGTTACTACAAATTGTTCATTTAGGTCTTGCACCTGACCCAAATCATAGTCATCCAGTCCCCTTGCTTCCATTTTTATGATCTCGTCCCAGTCTATTATTTCGTTCATAGACATCATATAGCAATATTTCATATAAGGATTGAAAGGCCGCGCATGAACCAAAAATTGAATACTTGTGAGGTTATGTTTCAATCTTTTGTAGCGTAGGATCGAAGATTGTTCAGAACATGATAAAACCAATTAACATTAAGCAGTTATGCCAAGTTACGAATTAATTTCATCCCCACCAACTTATTGATAAAAGGATAGGAACATACTGTTAATAGTCTGGACCTAGTAACTAATTTTATTAATTAGAAATCGTAATTTTAGATATGAATCAATTAATTGCTGGAATACTACTACTTTTACCAATTCTGTCAGTTTTCTTCATTTCAATGTTGAGTTCCGCTGCTTTAGCACAATCGTGGTCTGAGGGAGCAGATATGCCAACTGCAAGGTCAGAAATTACCGCTACTAATATTGGGGATGAAATTTACGTTATCGGCGGCTTTGATGAGTCAGGCAATGCCTTGGATGTTGTTGAAGTTTATAATGTCAAGGACGGTTCCTGGAAATCGATTGCTCATTTACCCAAACCATTGCATCATACTGCTGCCTCGAGTTATGGCGGAAAAATATACGTCGCAGGAGGATTTATTTCAGCGGAATGGATTCCATCCAATCAATTGTTTATTTATGATCCAATAAAGAATCAGTGGACAGAAGGTAAACCTATGCCTACAACAAGAGGCGCCTTGACCGCTTTATTTGTTAACGGCACTCTATATGTTTTGGGTGGACAAGACGAAGAAGGAATTTTGAATATGAATGAAGCTTACGATCCAATAGCAGACAGCTGGATTACTAAAACACCGATGCCTACTGCAAGACATCATGCTGCCACTGCAACTGTTGATAACAAGATATATGTATCCGGTGGTAGGATAGCTGGCTCTTCACCTTTAGTAAACGTAAATGTTAATGAGATGTATGATACAGAAACAGAAAAATGGACTACAATTGAGGCTATGCCATCAAAAAGAAGTGGAATAGCCGCGGTATCAGTAAATAACAGTGTCTTTGTGTTAGGAGGAGAGGATCTTACTAAGACATATGACAACAATGAAAAATTTGATATTCAAGACGGTAAATGGATATCACAAGAATCCATGCCAACCCCACGTCACGGCTTGGCAGCCGTTTCAATAAACAACAAAATTTTTGCTATTGGGGGAGGACCAGAACCTGGATTAAGTGTAAGCAATGTTAATGAGATCTATTCAATAAAATAAGTTCCATATTTAATATTAGATCTGGTGATAACCGGTGGAATGAATACGTTGATTTAATAGGCCAGTTTCCAGGCGAAACAATTTTCAATATAAAACTGCTGGTCTTCAGCCGTCGGGATAGGAATTGTTGACAATTCGGGTCCTAATAGATTATTCCTAAAGACAGAATAGTATGACCAATCTCTGAATTCTTATATCATTAAGATGGGACCAGTGGGATTTGAACCTTGCTGGTAAGTGGGGTCAGCTAACTGACTGAATAAAAAGCCGACCCAAGGGGATTTGGAAGTCAGTAAGGATCTTGGGATACTTAAAGGAAATGTAGGTCCATAGAACTACTTCCTAGGTGATATTGCTAATCAATATGATACAGTGGTGATCGCTTCTAGACCATTTAAGATGGTATATGCAAAAGCAACATTGTAACGTGATCATCGAAGCTATCACATGCAACTAACTTCATAAGATTATTGGAATCATACAAAATGGGAGTTCATTTTGTTCTTGTTCCTTATTATTTGACTAAGTAACCTTGCTTTTCTAACTTTTACAAAACTATGGCCATATTTTACTTATGCAACATCTCAAATAAATTCTAATTCGGTTGTTGTCTTACAAAAGCAAGTGTAAATCGGTTCGGCGGGATTGATAACGCTAGCGTTTTGATTAAGACCTGATCCTGTTCAGATAAATCATCCTTATGCAATTAGCGTGGACCCGTCAGGTTTAGTGCCCGTCATAGAATAAATCGCATGAATTTGAGTTATACAAGCCTATCTGAGAGTTGAATTAGCACATTATTCAGGTAATGATAAGACGTTACTGCTCACAAGAAGCTTACCCAAAACAGTGAGTTTAGCTGATATCTTACCCCTATCTCCTTTCTCAACATCTACAAGTCCCAAATCTGCCAAGCCCTTAGAATCCTTTCCTCCCTGCACATGATAGCTTAAAAGTGGTTTCCCGTAACCGGAGAATTGTTCTAGTTGTTCCAGACTTTGTATGACTCCTCCAGCATCATTTATAGCTTTTAAGATCTTTATCTTAGCGTCAGATATGATTTCATTGTAACTAAGCTTTAGAACTGGCATAAGTAATGGAGTTTTATGTGTGGAATCCATTCCGAAAGCTTTAATCCCATTAATGAAGGCGGAAGAAAGTGCTGCACATCCAATAAGCTTATCACCGGAGCTAATATTCATCAAAACTTGCCGGAATTCCTTAGCATGAAGGTTTAGAA
>JBHENS010000044.1:0-11847 GCA_046261955.1 Nitrososphaeraceae archaeon
GTTCATAGGTAGGTTTCAGCCGTTCCATTTGGGCCATATTGCCGCAATCAAATTCGCGCTTACAAATGTAGATGAACTGATAATTGTCATTGGTAGTTCTCAAGCAAGTTATGATAAACAAAATCCATTTACTGCCGGAGAGAGACTATCTATGATAAAAGATTCGCTGAATGCAGATACCCTAATAGATTGCAAAAAGACCCAGATAGTTCCCGTTCCTGATACAAACGTCCATTCAACATGGACTCATACTGTTGATATGTTAGTCCCCAAATATGATGTTGTTTTTACAAATAATGCATTTACAGGTTACCTTTTCATACAAAGAAATATCACCGTGACAGAACCAAAACTACTAAATCGCGATGATCTTTCAGGCACCGAAATTAGAAGGAGAATGTTGAAAAATATTAAGTGGACCCACCTTGTTACTGAACAAACACAAATAATAATCCAAAAAATTAATGGAGTGGAACGTGTGAAAAAAATAGCAAGTTTATCACATCATTAAGATCCGAGTCTCAAACATCAACGAATTCTTTCGATCATCTATTCTAGTGTTAAGAAATTCGATTAAGGATATTGATAAATAATTCAAAAACGACAACAAAATAATTGAAAGTACATTCCCTATCAAAGAGAGAAGTACATGACATCACAGGTCAGATTAGTAAATCTTGGCCAACAAATTCCATTGGTGTCATTAAGAATCTTCAAGCTTATGTTATAGATGGAAATAAGCGGCTCCTTGTAGGAAACAATATAGTTGCAACACAATTGGCACCCGACCTCATAGTTCCGCATCTAACACAACATGATCTATTGAACCACTTTGCATCAGTACAAGTCGACATGAATGCAGTGAAACATGTTTGTAACGGCGCAAATATCATGAGGCCTGGCATCACGGAGTTTACTACTTTCAAAGAATCCGAGATAGTACTGGTAAAAGATCAAATTCACAAGAAGGAACTTGCAGTATGTATATCGCTGGTTGATGATATGAACGCAAGGAAAATGGAAAGGGGAGTTGTTTTGAACAATATACACTACATCGGGGATGTATACTGGGAAACGAAAAAAACTGTCAGGACATAAACCGTTGGCGATTTCAGGAAATTGGTGATTTTGAAAATTAATCTTTCAAATCATAGATTGATAGATTCTTGTTCAGTTCCCTTTTTTGTTATCGTCAAGATATCAATACCATCACCACTTGCTGAATCTCTCTGTACTGACGACTTTATTGCCTTGATAGCAAGTTTCTTGGATGCATCTTCTGTCATGTTTTTCTTGTACTCTGAATCTATTAATCCCAATGCTAATTCTGCTCCAGTACCTACTGCTGCATAGTTGTCAGGAAGAAGTGAACCTAATGGATCTAGTGTATAAATTTCAGGTGTAGTTTGTACGCCTCCAACAATTACCTGGGTCAGTAATGGGAAGTACCTTCTTTCGAACATTATGACTGACATTAATTTTGCGACAGAATTTGTAGCCATCTCTCTCCTTGTTTCTAATTTTCTAATTTTTGCGAGGGCTTCTACTTGTCTTGTCAGAACTTGCATATCAGCAACCATACCAGCGCATGCACTTGCAACTTGATCTGTTATTGGGAATATTTTCTTCGTATTCTTATTTACTACAAAATTTCCATACGAAATACGTTTTTCAGCAGCAAGAACAATGCCGTCTTGATAAGTTATACCTATAGCGGTAGCACCTGGCATAAATTGAAAGGCCATATGATTGGTTAGTAGTTAATGTAGTTAGATTTAGTCGTTTCGTCGATCTTTGGATTATGTAGTTGCATTCGGTCAAGGAGATTTTGTTAAGATTGTGTCATGAATCCTAATTGCCTCAGAAACTAGCCTGTTTTGCAATTCCAATGCTTCCTTTCCTTCTGGATGTCTTGACTCAGCTACGGCTTGTGCTACTATATTCATGATATGCCTCAAAAGGAATTCATCTCCTCGTGATGATTCCGCCTTGTATGTTGGATTTGCCTTGTTCACAAATACTACATTTTCGTTTATGAAGCTATATCTTGAATCAGTTTCATCTTCGTAAGGAATGATCTTGTATCCAACTTTTTTTAATGCAAAAGTTTTCTTAATTAGTGGGTTTCTTATCTGAGTTGTAACTGTTACATTTTCGAAATTTTCGCCATCTGCGCTTTGTCCGCTGTATAGATAATTTGGCACGGTATTATCACCACTTCCCAAGGTCTGCTGACTTTTCCCTTTTTCACTTACTGTGTCTCTTGATCGTTTTATTTCGTTCTTGGTAATGTCATTGTATTCATCATCTATTGATTTATCAAACAAATTATCTTCCGCAGGAATGGATGATGATTTACTATTGGGTTTTGATACTATTTTCTTGGCTTCAACTATCTCGTATCCCTCAATTTCTTCATGGGGCTCAAGGGTTTCAATTACAGCCTGACCAAGAACTTTATCTATCTGTTTGTAAATTTTTGATTCTTCACGAGTGACAAGTACATCCTCATACAGAGTAAGACTAGGTATGACCGTATCGACAATGAACTTTTTCATGAGACTTGAAAACCTCTCAAATTCGTTATCTTCTATTATAGCAGATTTATCAGCGAATCTAGATGTTAATGAATCGCATCTTACAAATCCAGTCACCCTCGGTATTTTGGAATCAAATCCGAATAAGGTCCTCATAACTATATGACCGCCTACCATTACTGCGATACCTCGCTCATCTTCAGTCAATGGTCTACGAGCTACAGTTATTTCACCAACGATGTTTCCCTTGTCAAGGCCCAGTGGTATTTTGTGACCTTGTATTTCCGGAACCCCTATCAATTCAGCATCAGAAAAACTCCATTCTTTAAATTTTCCTGATTTTTTTATGTATACTTCAAAAAGGGGATGTCTGAGTACTGCTAATTTTCTAATTTCCTTTATTAGTCTTAATTCATCAACAAATGATTTGGCATCACTAACAATTATCTCTGTTCCATCTCTTGATAGGCGTTTTTCCCTAATCTCGTGTAAATTAGACTTGCCGCTAAATAGTGCATCAAGTGATTTTGTATCGATTAAAAATGATTTATGATAGTTACCCTTTCGAGTTCTAATTTTCATTTTTTCAAATGATGTAAGAAATGAAAGTCTACCTGTTCCATATCTTCCTGTTCTAACCCGTTTTAACTTCGGTGAAATAGAATCAACTTTCTTGTGGGGTGAACCTAGAAGCAAGAATTTTTGAATCTCACTTTCATCCATTCCCGCATTATCCTCAATTGAGATTGAATTATCCCTAAGAATTGTTATTAGTACCCTTGTTGCGTCCTCGTCAAAGGCATTTTCAATCAATTCCTTTATGACGTCAGCAGGAGAAACCCATGTCTTTGTAGCAAATTCCTTGAAGAAAGAGGGATGCACCTTTAGCGCAATTGTCATGGTTACTATGATTCAATCTCTCACCTTTATCTATTTCTCGTTTGTATTTTTATCAATCTCAAAGTAGAGATAGTCATTTTTGTCATGGCAAAAATTAATTGTTGAAACAAAATCACAGAAATACTTCGCAACATTTTTTCATGATGTCAAGATTATTCTACAAGTTAAGCAAACTATTCCCAGATGGCAGAAATTCACCCATGCCAAGTAGCAGATGAGGTACCGGCGCACTGGGTGTTGATGTTAACCAAATCAAGACAGCAGGTACTGCCGCACATGCAATTATCGTCAATATAATGAGCCACACCGCAGTGCTTTTCTCAGCCATAGCATACGGATTTAAGAGAAGATATATAAATTTTCAAATCGGCTTACTTGTATAGGATTATAAGTCACCACATAGGCTTCACATTCTTGCTGAATGAAATTATTAGAATACCAGGGAAAGGAATTATTTACAGAGTATGATATTGCTGTTCCAAAATCATATCTTGTCAGAAACCAATCTGAATTGAGTCAGATTGAGGGCAAACTACAATTCCCTGTGGTACTTAAATCTCAATTAAATGTTGGTGGTAGAGGAAAGGCTGGTGCAATACTGAAGTGTATGAAAATGGAAGAGCTAGCACCGAAGTTTACAGTATTAATGAATAAGGAGGTAAAAGGAGAACTTCCAAAAGTAATCTTAATTGAAGAGGCTATAGACATAGATAAAGAGATTTATTTTTCCTTGTTTCTGAACAGAGGAAAAAGGACCTATTCATTAATTTCGTCTTCTCAAGGTGGGATGGATATTGAAAGTGTAGAAAATAAAGTAATTCAGGACATTTCTATTACTGAGTTAACACAATCAAATGCAGAAAGCATTGCGAAAAAGTTGGGCCTTAATGGTGTAATCGCTGAGTCATTTTCAAATGTTGTGATAAAGCTGGCAAAGCTCGTTAGAGAAAAGGAGGCAGAATTGGCAGAGATCAATCCTCTGGCAATACTAAAAGATGGAACTTGTTTGGCACTAGACGCTAAAATCATAATTGATGATAATTCATTATTCAGACATCCTGAACTAAGAAAGTATCTCCAAATTTCCGAGTTGCAGGAACAGGCGGAAAAGAGCGGTTTTTCTTTCGTTGAGCTAGATGGAAACATTGCAATAATAGGTAATGGTGCTGGTCTTGTCATGTCAACTCTGGACATCGTAAATGATGCAGGTGGAAAGCCCGGCGCTTTTTTGGATTTTGGTGGTAGAGCTACAACGGAAACAATTTACAAGGCATTAGAAGTCATAAGCAAATTATCAAAAATAAAGGCCATTTTGGTCAATTTGTTCGGCGGTATTGTTAGAACGGACTTGGTGGCTCAAGCTATACTCAATGCTTATGAAGATGGTATGATTAGTGTTCCCATTTATGCCAGAATCTCAGGGGCAGAATCTGATAAATCAAAAAAAATGCTTTCTAACAGTAATGCAAAACTATATGATACCGTAGAAGAAGCAATTTCATCACTAGTACAGTTCAAAGGGTTGAGCAAATAAATGTCCACAAACTTTGATATGTTTGATATTCTAATAGGTAAACCTGATGATCCCGACTATGGTAATAAACCAGTAATAATTCAGGGTATAACAGGAAATTTTGGTTCAGTTCACACTAGGTTAATGAGAGAATATGGCACAAATATTGTTGCTGGTGTAACTCCCAATAAAGGCGGACAATCATTTGAAGGAATTCCAGTTTTCGATTCAGTAAAGGACGCTAGCAAGAACTTTGGTGCAAAGATATCTGGAATATTTGTTCCTGCTCAATTCTTTCTTTCTGCAGTAAAGGACGCGGTGAATAATGGAATAAAATTACTTGTAGCTATCCCCGAACACGTTCCAGTACGTGATGCAATGGAAGCCTTAGAGTACGCACAGACAAATGGTGCAAGGATAATAGGCCCAAATACTCCGGGAGTTATTGTCCCATCAGTAAATAAGATAGGGATAATGCCTTCTCAACCATTCACGAAGGGAAGTACTGCAGTTTTTTCTAGGAGTGGAACTCTAATGTATGAAGTTTCATATCATTTGTCAAGGGAAGGAATCGGCCAAAGAATAGCACTGGGAATAGGTGGAGATCCAATCAATGGGACAAATTTGATCGAAGCTTTTGAACTAATAAGCGATCGAGAAGATGTCGAATCAGTAGTAGTAGTGGGAGAAATAGGAGGCGATGCGGAGGAATCCTTGGTACAATATATAGAAAAAACAAGTTTTAATAAACCCATTGTAGCATACGTAGCCGGACGATCTGCACCTAAGGAAAAAAGAATGGGACATGCAGGAGCAATAGTTTATGGAAATTATGGTTCGGCAGAATCTAAAATTTCCAGTTTCTCGAGAGTCAATATTCCTGTGGCAAAAAGACCCGCTGAAGTTCCACGTATTCTATTGAAGCTGATGAAATAGATACTTGGAAATGAGATCTTGCACCCTTGCATTCATATTTTGCTCGTGTCAATAAAACGATATTAATGCAAGTAACAACAATGACATTAATTGCGATCAATTGTAATTTGATAATTCTAATTAATAGGATGTACCTATTCAGATAGCCTTGAATTATTTAGAGCCCAACAATATTATTGTTCTAATTATGCCAAGATGGAACAAACATTTTCTTATGAATATACCCAGATGTGAGAATTGAATGGATCTCAAATATTTGGCACAAAATTTGATTAAACTTAAGGATGAATATCTCGATAAAATACATTCATACAATCATATCAGAGAGTTTATCCCAGATCCAAAGCATCAAAGTCTATTTGACAAATCACATTTGGAAAAACTACATACTTTTTTTAGGCTTAACAAAATTTACTACAAAGAGCAAAGCATAACACTCGCTAATATTCCTTGCATATCATATGAAGGAGATATTAATCAGTTTTGGTTGAGTTCAAAAAAATATGATACAAACTATCAGCCATTTTTGCCAACTTGGGGACTCTCTGCATTAGTAATGGTTCTGGTTGCAAAAGATTTGGGATTTGAAAATATCATTGATATTGGGTCGGGAGACGGAAGGTTGTTGTACTGTGGGAGCATAATTGGTCTTAATTCCGTGGGAATAGAGATAGATAGAGATCTATGCGACCTGCAAAATGAAATATCTTCTTTTAGTAACGTAAAATTTCACGTAATTAACGGTGATTCGAATTCGATAGACTACTCACAATTGGAACTTGAGAATACCATGATCTTCATCTCAGCTTTGCCTGAATCTGGAGAAATGATATCTTATGGCATATCAAATCAACTTGAAAAATATAGGGTTAAATTGCATAATGTGGGGATTACATTAATGGGAAGCAATACCCACAGGAGATACTCTCGTGATAGATCTATGTGGGGCTGGGGAAAATTCATAGACGATTGTGGATTGAAAATGGTCGAATGTCTAAGTCTACCAAGCTCGTGGACAATTGATGAAAAGAAAGAAACTCCATATTTGTTTACGCATTTCAAATGCTAACGCTAATCATTTAGCACAAAAATATTGCGACAATCATACATTCTATCTCTGCTTGTTATATCCTTTGATGTCTCCCTTGAATTTTTACCATATTAAAGTACCTTCTTCGGTCGTGCATTTCCACCTTGACGCTATGAGTATGGCATCATAATATAATCCTCCTTTTTATGCGATAACTTATTTTGGTTTGTAGAACATATAGACTATAGAATAAGCTTTGGCAGATCCATTGTTAAGATACATGGTATATCTGAAGAATGAAAAGTACCTTCCACAAGATGCAAGTTCGATCCTTTCTTTATCAAGAAATATTTTGAAAGATTACAGAATTATCATCAGAGATGCACGGATTGCAACTCATTTTCTTGAACTTGATATGAGTATTCCTGCTACATTAGAAATAGAAAAAATAAAGTCAAAACTATCTGGGATCGGTTCAATTGTAGAATTGGATAGAATTGTTGAAACTGATCTTGACAAAAAAATCTCTCTAAAGATGGCACGCGAACTTTTCAATAATGAGAAATATTGGAAAACGCATGAAATTCTTGAGGGTACATGGAAACATACTCAGGGTGATGAAAGAGCTTTGTTAAACGGTATTATTCTTGTCGCTGCTGCTTTAGTACATTACCAAAAAGGAGAACAAGCAATCTGTATTTCTATCATGAAGCGAGCGCTAGTTAAATTAAATAATGCATACGGCAATTATCATGACATAGATATCGATTCATTAAAAACTCAAGTTACAAATATAGTTAATTCATCTAAAGTTTCAAGCTTTAAAATTTAGGGCAATATAATCAAAAAAATGTTTCTATCAAGACAAGATGAATGACCTGATCTATAACGATAACTCGGCTTATTGAGTCTGCCTATTTCTTCTTACTCTCATTATGTAAGCAGTTACAATAAGTCCAGCAAGAATGGAAATCAGAATAAAAAAAGAACCTTCATCTCTCACAGTACCCTTAGGTAAAATTGCAAAAAATGTAGATAAAAAAAGTCCTAACAATTTGAATTTGAATCATTGATATTGACCCAATTGGGGGAAATTAAAGATTTCTTGAAATTGTAAATTGTTATAATATTAATATTAGATTTAATAATAATAATAATAATAAGGTTCTGTTTTATTATTATTATTATCTTGGTAAATGATAAAGCCTTTGCTCCTGATAAAACTAAGGTTGGGCTTGAAATCCATCAACAATTGGATTCAAAAAACAAACTATTTTGTAATTGCAAAATAGTTGATTCTACTGCGCATGATTTTACCTTTAATAGGATCTTGCGTCCGACTCAAAGTGAGATGGGATCTTACGATCAAGCTGCCCTTTTTGAATCAAAGAAAATTAAGACTGTTAAATATCACTCGTCTAAAAATTCCAACTGCTTGATAGAATCGGATGAAGAGCCCCCCATGATGGTAAATACAGAGGCGCTCGAATTAGTATTGACCATATCCCTGGCACTTCATTGTATCATTGAAGATGAATTACACGTAATGCGAAAGATAGTAATTGATGGTTCGAATACTACTGGATTTCAAAGAACAATACTAGTTGGTAGGAACGGATTTTTGGATGTTGATGGTATTAGAGTAGGAATCCAAAGTATTTGCTTAGAAGAAGATGCTGCCAGAATAATTAATGAAGATAAGGATGATGATGAGAGCAAGATATTCGCTCTGGATAGACTAGGAATACCACTTATCGAAATTGCCCTAGATCCTATTTCTAACACCCCAATGTTTGTAACAAATGTAGCGCAAACGGTAGGGCGATTACTACGATCCACAAAAAAAGTAACACGAGGTCTTGGCAGTATTAGGCAAGATGTCAACATTTCAATAGATGGTGGAGCCGTCGTCGAAGTGAAAGGCGTACAGCAACTATCACAGCTGGCTCTTGTTATTGAATATGAAACAAAAAGACAGGATGGATTAAATCTAATCGCAAAAGATCTAAAAAGCCGTAAAATCAATGAATCAAAATTGCTGGACAATATCACAGACGTTACTGATTTAATGAAACAATCATCCTCTAAAGTAGTAAAAAAGATCCTCGGCGATGATTCTAGATTTATGGGGTTTGTATTGCGGGGTTTCAGAGGAATATTATCTTTTGAGCCGTATCAAGGAATTAGATTGGGAAGAGAATTGGGTGAGGTTGCAAAGTCTTATGGAATTGGTGGCATATTTCACTCCGATGAATTACCAAACTACGGAATAAGCAGTGAGGATGTGGAATCATTATCTTCTATATTAAATAATGACGAAAATGACGCTTTTATATTGATTGGTGGACCGTCAGTATTGTTAAACACTGTAGTTTCTGAACTATCCAATAGAATCAAGAAAGCTTTCATAGGTGTTGTTCCTGAAACACGCTCTGTTAGACTAGACGGTGTTACAATATTTAGTAGACCCAGGCCTGGCTCATCGAGAATGTATCCAGAAACAGATATCCCATACATTTCGATAAATGAAAACAAGTTAAAGGAATTATCCAAGCACATACCTAAGCCTTGGAACGAAGTCATAGATCTAATCCACAAGAATTACGATATCAACAAGACATTAGCGGAAAATATTTTTGATTCTCAATACTTCTCCCTTTTTGAGAAGATAGTTTCAAACACCTCAATCAGCCCATCTTTCATAGTAACTAAACTTACCGAAGACTTGGTTAGTTTGGAAAGGGAGGGATATGACAGTTCAATTCTTAGTCAGGACGAGCTATTTCATCTATTTGTGGAGCTTGATAAATCTAGAATATCCAAAGAATCTATTCCGATAATACTTGAAAAACTGTTAAAAAAAGAAGGTAGTGCTGTTGATGAAATCATCAGGTCATTCGGATCTGAAGGCGTTACAGAAGAATATGTCGAGGAGGTAATAAACAAGATAATTGAAGAAAATGAGGCGGTAATTTCTCAGAAAGGTTTGGATTCAATTGGTCTTTTGATGGGCAGGTGTATGTCAATCTTAAGAGGTAAGATTGACGGAGAGAAAGTCAATAAGAAACTTGTGATAAAATTAACCGAAAAAATACAAGAATCTAAAGGGAAGAAAACGAAACAAGTTTGAATTTATCTTGAATTCACTGTATTCTGAAACTGCACTAATTTAGATTCATGATGCCTGTTTGTATCTTGTTCTCAATCTTAATCTTTCAAAGAATTCTAGGATTATCCAAAGAATACATATGCCAATTCCTATTAGGAAGATAATAACTCCTATAAAAATCGCTTGAATTTCCATTCTTGGATTTCTATTACTATCAAAAAGGATCGAACTTCCAAACATACTCTCTGTGTATATTTCCTCATTTTTGAGATTAGTCAAAACTGCTGTATAATTTCCACTAATTGTCGGAGTTATTGTGGTAAACAAATGTTGGGATGAGTTGACATCGAGTAATAATGTCCCTTTTGGATTTAAGATCCTCACATTTAGTAAGTCTAAAGAATTTTGAGGAGTTACAGAAATAGATATGTTTTTTCCTTTTTGTACATCTTTCAGAGAAAAAACTGAATTGCTTTCATTAGCTATTTTTCCCTCAAATACCGTACTTGTGGAATGAAGAGGATCGGGTACTTGAATAGATGTAACAGAAATTATCGTTACCCCGATGAATAAACATATCAATCCTGCGGCTATAATAATTCGACTGATTAGTCATCACCTATCATTGCTGGCATCTATACTCCATTAAGAGTTA
Organism: Nitrososphaeraceae archaeon; assembly: GCA_046261955.1. Lineage (GTDB taxonomy): Archaea > Thermoproteota > Nitrososphaeria > Nitrososphaerales > Nitrososphaeraceae > TA-21. The sequence goes on from JBHENS010000044.1 coordinate 10,681, forward strand.
CAAATATGCACTTTAAAGATATAACTATGTTCCCAAATAATAATTTTGGGGAAGCATTCAACAAATTTATGCGAACTTGAAGTCATAAATTCGATAATGGAGCCGTAATTCATAATATATATATAAACTAAATTTCGATATACTTGTGATGAGTAGTTTAAGGCAAACTAATCCTATCTTACTTGGTTTAACTTTTGTATTGATCATGTTAATGACAAATGGGGTAAATGCTGGTTTTGCCCAGTCATCTGCTTTGGACGGTCCATTGGTCGGCGTTGCTATGAAGGGTGCGTATGTTGATCAAAAAGAAAACAGGGAGAATACCCCAATACCTCCTGCCGCTTATTTCGATGAAAGCTTCAGGCTGATAAAGGATGCAGGATTAAATCACGTGAGATTCTTATTCTATTGGGAAGCATACGAGAAAAATCCCCAGGCGTTCATGAATGAGTTGGAACAAGTAGCAAATGCTGCAGATAAATATGGTATTAAGGTAATTTATGATAATCATCAATGGCATACCTCTTCTTGGCTTGAAAAGAGGGGAACTGGTTTTCCAACATCTCTCTTTGCGAATAATTCACAGCAATATCCGATGAACAGTGGAGGTAAAGAGGGAGAACCGGTGGCAAAGCTGTGGTGGACTAATTTCTGGGATGGAACTATCAAGGATGGACAAGGAAATGACGCATGGACTTTACTAGCTGACTTTTATAAGAAGGTAGTTGCACAGGTTGACAGTCATGAAAGTACTCTTGGATATGAAATTCTGAGTGAACCTCATGTGGAAAGCTCTGATCAATGGGAGAAAATTGGAAGTTTTAATTCATTCATGACTGATGAATTACGCTCGGTAACTCAGAAAACTATCGTTTATAGTATGAATGTTCCTGTGGATCTTAATGGTCCCATACAATTATCTCCCGAAAATCTTGCCGAGATGGCTCCTGCAAATAAAGAAAATACATTGTTTAAAATAAGTGTCTATGGAATTCCAGACAGAGATCAATACCAAAAAGAAAGATTTGACCTTTTCTTGCAAGCTCGTGAATTGACTGGTATTCCACTCTATATCGGCGAATGGAACAATGTCGTAAGAACTCAAGTTAATGGAGTATTTCAGCTAGATCCTCAACAGAGCGGTCTAGACCAGCAAACCACAGATAC
>JBHENS010000045.1:0-11673 GCA_046261955.1 Nitrososphaeraceae archaeon
AAGCTTTCGCACAAACAGAAGGAGAAGAAGCTTTCGCACAAACAGAAGGAGAAGATTATTCAGGAAGCAAAAACTATGAAAATTTTCTGAATTGTCTGTCCGATTCTAGTGGGGAAAACAGTTTTCCAGCCGGCAATCAGATAGTGAATTGTCTGGTAGAAAGTGGTTACATTCAGGGAAGTCCCAGTACTAATAACGTTGTAGATACAGAAGACGAGACTGAAAATGTGCAAGTAAGTGTAGTAAGTGATGAAAGTGATGAAGATGAAGACAAAGACGAAGATGAAGACAAAGACGAAGATGAAGACAAAGACGAAGATGAAGACAAAGACGAAGATGAAGACAAAGACGAAGATAAAGAATAGACTAGCACTGTAACTGACGTCAGAAAGATCCCCTTTCTTTCTTTTTTAGTATGAAGTATATGAAGTATTATTTCTGAATCTAATTCATTTCCATAGTGATCCAACTAAATACCGGATATCAATTCTGATAGAATGCTTATAATATCCGATACTTATGTATATGACTAGTGCAGCACCTTCAGGCAAATCAATTTGATACATTACTATCTGAAGGAAAAAAGAATTTGGTCATGTTTTATGCCGATTGGTGTCCTTTTTGTCAGAAATTCAAACGAACATTTGAAGCCTTTGCAAATACCCCTAACAATAACATTAGTCTTCTTGCCTCGATGATTAATGATGATGATAACCCTTTGTGGGATAGATTTTCAATAAAAAGCGTTCCCACACTTATTGCTTTTAACAAGAGTGAAATTATTGCGAGAAGAGATTCAAAAATGGGATTTGGCTTAGATAAATCAGATCTTGATTCTATATTAAAAGAGATATCAGGACAATAATGTCTCCTGCTCCGATATCATGATATAATAATTGAAACATCGTAATTAATAGATAAGTAATTGGTTATCCAGGTTGCATCATTACCATAACTAGCCATATTTTAGAAAGTACATCTACCGGAGAATATGTGACTAAAAATTCTGTACCATTAATCACTTCTGAAGTATTTCCTGATTTTCCGGATCTTCCCGATTTGAAGCTATTTAGGTCCACAAAAGATTCAGACTTGTTTGACAAAAGAGAATTTGAATCAGCTATTTTCTGACCATTACTGTCCACGTATACCACTCTCAGATCATTCGGAAGACTCTAAGATTGAAGGATGTTACTAAATTTACTAAGATTTAATGTACCGCTCCAAATCCCTAAGAGGGATGAATCCTTTTTCAGATATATTGGAACAGAAATAAGAGATACCTTCTCCCCAGTAGAGGAAGACACAATTACATCCCCAAGGAATGCTTGTTATGTATTAATGGCTCCTTGATAGTAATCCCTAAATGCAAAATTATCTCTACTCAGATCTAATTGACGATCGTAGGGCTCTTCCATGTACATATCTCCATTAGGAAGCAGAAAAGTAATTGCCTCAAAAGTATCAGCGTGTTTCAAAATGCTATCTGCTATCTGTCGTTTCTCAACATCATAACTATCAGATATTCCATGTAAGCTACTATTGATTTTATCCGCATATTGTGCATTACTAACTTCTGGTATCATACTAGTTATTTCCAAGATCGACGCCGACTCATTTAGATCATTAATTAAATTATCAGACAAAATTTTCGCCAATGTACCGTTATTTGCCAGTTCATAAAGAGAGGAGGCATTATTCTTTGTACCGTCCTGTGCATGTATAATATTCGAATTGTGAGTCCAAAGCGTGTAGCTGACTGACACAATAGCTATTAACATAAGGAAAGTTACGTTGATGTTTTTCCGCATACTCTACAGAGTGCGTGATAACATGTATATAATTTTTAACTTAATAATTAATGGCGTTTTATGATAATAACTAAATTCATTATAGTCTTTTTGGTTAGCAACAGTATAAGGAGGTTTTCGATTACTTTTGTATAGAATAATTTTGGATAGGGACAATCATTAACTGGATTGGAAGCTCAGTATCCTTTCTTTACATGTTTCTAGATAGCTCTTGTCTATATCAAAACCTATACATGAAACCCTTGATCTTATTGATGCCAATGGAGTTGAACCTATTCCAACGAATGGATCCAACACTACTCTACACCTACTAACTCCATGTAATTTGATGCACATTTCTGGAAGCTTACTTGGAAAAGTGGATGGATGTGGTCTCTGTTCTTTATCCCAAATTGTTTCATATGGTATAAACCAAGTGTTACCACGATCTCTGAGATCGCGGGTTGGCCTTTTCCAACGACCAATATTTGTTTTATCTTGATAGGGAACTCCGATGGAAAGTTTATCTAACTTGACATTACCGTTTTTAGTAAAATGAAAGATGAATTCAGAACAATCATTTAGATATTTATTACTAAGAAGTGGTTTAAAATGTCCAACGGCAATGTCTGATATTATAGATGGATATTTTCCTACATCAGATTTTGGAATGGCTATAGACTTTATCCATACGATGACGTTTTGTAATGTGAAATGCTTTCTCAATACATTAGCAGCATCTAAAGGTATCCAAGGATCCGAAGGCTTGCTGCCAATATTTATGAAAAAAGAACCATCATCTGACAGAACTTTTTTAATTGCTCCACCAACATTGGATAGGAATCCCAAGTAATCATTTCTCGGCAGTGTATCGTTGTAGCGATTATACTTAACACCTATATTATATGGAGGAGATGTAACAACTACATCGATTGTTTTCTCCAATAAATGATTTTCAATTCCACTAATACAGTCACCATGGTATAACTTTATGGAGATACCTTTCCTCTTTAATTCAAGGAATTTTACTGGGATAGCTTGCTTAATTTTGATTCAACTTCTTTTCAGAGATTCAAAAGCAAAAATCAAATTAATTTGTATAATCTAGCTAACAGTAAAGACAGGAAAAAAATCAATAATTTAAGATGTGTTCTCAGATCAAAACAAGATCATCTACTGATGATATCATAACAACTGCTTTATTTCCTGCTAGACCTTTCTTCATTCTGCTTACCACTTCTTTGACATCAGAAGAATTTACAACAGTAGCAATTACTTTTCTAGAATTGTAAGTGAGTTCAACTGTACCACTTCCTCTACCTGATGCGACTGTTTCCTTATCTTTGGTTACGCCCTTTACGTCATAAATTGTGGCTTCAAGATTCAATTCCTTTAATGAAGACAGGATATCACTAACATTCTCCGCTTTAACGAGAACAGCCAGTCTCTTCATAGTTCTTGATTCATTTCCGGGCATTTCTGCGTATGTTACCTCAAATGGCAAGGTCGTATTGTCTTTAACCATTTCTTTAGAGTAGAAATGCGAAGTATAAAAAGTTGATGTAAATATGAAGATGGAATCAAGTGTTGGGTAGATGAATGATACTTTTTTTGATATAATTTTCTTTCTTAAGATATGAAATTATTGTTGTAAATATTTATGTACATTCTTGATATTACTACCGTTATGGAAAGAAATCATTTTATGAAATCAATGATGGCACGACTTTCATTTTCTTAATTGAGTTGGCAACGCCAATTTTATTGGCTAAAGTAACAGCTGAAACAGGCGTTGGAAAAGATGTATTTAAGGTGATTGTCACGTTATTTAACATAACAAATTCAATAAAAGACATTACGACAATGGTTAATGTGAAAGATCAAACGAATGTAAAGATTTTCAACGCTGGAAATCCCGAAAGCCTAGTAGAGGATAAATTGAGTTATACAATGACATTTACTAATTTGATAGTAAACGATGGAGATCCTTATACTGTTTGTACGGTGAGCGTAGAAAATTTTGTCCTTAATTGTGTAGAAGGGAATAATTCTCCAATAGGTAGACCTGAATTTGTCGATATTGATGTATCCGGAGGAAGCAGTACTCAAGGAGATCAGGAGGAAGGTTCTAGTGAAGATTAAATTCTTTGCTTCAAGAAGCTGAAATATGAATAGATAAGAATGATTTTTCCCATTTTATACCGATAGTAATTTGTGGGATTAACAATTTTGATGAATATGACACTTAAGGCACTAGTTTATGGCGCTGCTGCATCCACTCTTATAGCAGGAGTATTACACCTGGCTCTTATTCCAATGTTTTTCAAACAAATGACGCCAAATGTTATGATATTCTTCATAGCTTCTGGTCTGGCACAGCTCTTTTGGATAATACCCACCGTCAAGAGATGGATATTACCTTGGTATTATATTGGCATAGGTGGAACGATTGTCTTGATCTTATTGTGGATAATTGCGATACCTGGAAGTGGATATCCAATAGGTGAGATGGATGTAGTTATCGAAGCCTCTCAGGTCGCCTTCGTAATTTTGAGCGTCATAATAATCAAGAAAAATAGAGAAGAATTGAATAAATCTGACATCTAGACTAATGATATCTTTACTCTATGCTGAAACATCCCTTCTTGTGGATATGAATAATTATCGTTACTAATAATCGTTACTAAGAATTGGCACCTGAGTCCTAAAAATCGTTTTCAAGTATGGATAAGAAATTTCCAGCAGGATCTTTAAACCATGCTATTTTTGGTTTACCATGGAGAATGCCCTTGTCATCAGTTTTTAGCCGACCTTTATTGTAGATTTGAAAACGTATTCCCAATTTAATGAGTTCGTCTACTGTTCGTTCAACATCATCAACTATAAAATTAAGTATGGTAAAAGTCGCAGGAGTGTGATCGGGTTTGGGGTAAATGAATACATCGTTACCTCCTTTGAGTTGTAAGTTTAGCCCTTCTTCTGACTCTGATATCTCAAGCCCCAAAGTTTGCCCGTAAAACTTCTTGGCTCCTTCTAAATCTTTAACGGAAAAACTGGAAAAAGCTTTTGTGTTTTTGAAAATCATGTATCAAACTTAGGGAAAAATAACTATTAAGGTTATACAACTTAGCCTCAATTTAATCGGTTTTGGATTAATTATACCCAAATTTACGAGACCAAATCTGAAGTCGATTTGCCTCTATCTTGATATGAGCTTGTTCGGTAAGCCATTACCCATCCATCCATCTTTAGTATATACTGAAGTATAGATCTGAGATTGTAATTCTATGGCCAAAATACTATAAAGAAGTTGAATGCGGATGGAATGTGGAGGAACAGTTAGGATGTTATTTGAACGTTCTCGGATTCCAATCCGTAATTAAGGTCAATGTATTGACTCAAAATAAATGAGTTTTCAAAGATTCTTACTGAAGAATAAAGCTGATGGAAGGTTGACAAGAGCATGGAATAGAGTCCTCTCACCAGTATCCGGTGAGATTGGATAATCTCTTTTGGTTAGATCCGAAATAAATAATTAACTAAGCCAGCGGGAGGCGGATGCAATGGATAAAATCTTCCCACAGACATTTAAAAGAAGGAATTATTTGTGAGCGAAGCGAAGATAAAAGGTTATCTCAAATTTCATCATCAATTGTGATCCCTCGACATATTACATTATTACGTCCAATTATCATTTTTAGATAATGTATGAATAACGCTCTTATGATGACTTTGGTAACACTAGCCGCTATCGGTCTCCTAATTATCATTGGCTCACAATAGTATGAATTATTATAAACGATGCGGCGCGTACCTTTGTATGGAAAGTTCTAAACAGGAGGCTTCTAATGTAATCGGGGAAGCTGGAAAGAAACTCGAACAAAGCGCTTCACAATTACCTGAAATAATCAAGCAAGTAGTAGACAAGTTGACTGGGAAAAATATGGAGGTTACCTATGATTTTCAGAACCTGGAAGTAGATGTTCCAAGGGTAACAGGACCGGAGGGTAAGGAAATAGCAAGCGCAAAATGGAAAATCAATGGCAAGTTTGTTTTGTCAACGCAGCTGTTAGAAACATCTGATTCATCGGAAATAAATGAGCAATACCAACAGTGATATCCAAGATTTGGAGACGGAAGCAATCGAAAAGCTTGCCGACATACTGAAAAAAACCAGAGGAAAGCTCAGCATACTGGTCAAGGACAGTCCCGCCATCTCCATTTCTCTTGATAGTAACAATATACAACTAGACATTCATGACCCTTACATCTTCGATGACCTTGCAATCGAAAAAACCGATGTGGGCCTTTTTGATAAGTTAAGAACAGCAAGAAAGTTCGGAGAAATACTAAACAGTAACGGTTTAAGCTTATCGGTGTTAAGAAAAGGTAAAAAAGCATTTACCTTAGGTAGGGACGCTACACCAACATTTAGTTCTATCCTTACGGGTAGTGACGATATACATATTGACAGCGTAACACAAGCTGCAAAATTAGGCAAAGATATCGGCTTGAAAAAAGCAAAGAAACCTAAAGACTAGGAATAACATGAAGGTCTGGCAATAAAGCTTAATTTATTTTTGTACCTGACAAGTGGCAAATCAAAAAGATAAAAAAAAAGGTTGTTACTCAGAAGTATTGTCCTTTGCTAACTTGGTACACAAATTTAGGTGTCTCTTTTCTTCTTTCAGAATTGCTCTGACTGTTGTCCCAAATTTCTTGTTTTTTACTTCCTTTGCGACCGAACTCAGGACCTCATAATGAGTAACTTCTCCTGCTTCTGCAAGACAGAGAAACTCAAGGGCCTCTTGTGTATCAGGATCTTCTCCCAAGTACGTTTCCATAATTTTTGACGCTTTTTCTGCAGTTTCAGTTGCTTTTTCCTCAATTTTGGGCGGCTCAAAACCATCACTCTTTGATAGTTCTTGGACCAGACTTTGCATTTCATCTTCTTGTTTGCCTGCTTCGTCTCTCATCTTTGATAATTTCTTAATCTGTTCAGGTTTCAATAGTCCACGTGAATCCAATTCCTCAACCGCTTTCTGTGCGGCTTTTTCTAAGCCTAATGCCTACCCAATCTTCTCTTATATCATTTCCTTATCTGCCATACTATCCCCGAATAGACAATATTCTTTAATAATATATCAAGAATAAGTGCTGATGATACTGCTGGCAGATATAATATTAAAATTCCTTTTCATCTATTTGCTTCTAGAATTACAGCCGTTATTAAGAGATGTGGTATGAGTATAGATATGGATCACGAAATTCTAAACGCAGTTAAACGGCAGATCCCTTTTCTAATCGGAGGTACAATAACTGGAGCGATTATGACTTACTATCTGGGTTTTCCGATTACGGTGATAGTAAATTCCATTGTCTGGTATTTGATTTCATACATTACGTATAGGCTAGTTTGGAAAAAAAATGGCTTGACAGACCAAAAAAATCTTTTAAGATATTTTTTAACAAAAATAAAATTCAACAAGAAAAGATGAGATAGGAGTATCTTAGTTGAGACTGAAAGTATTAAAAAGAATAGAAATGGAAAAGGACGAAGATATTAAGCGAGTATTAAGAAAAGGAAATATCGTTGAGATAGTAGAAGAGTCCTTGGGCTATTGAGTCACTACTCTCCGTAGTATCTTCGGCTAAAGATAATACTGGTTCTACAGACTGGAAAATCTTTTCAGCCATTGGCAATTGCTTGTCGAAGTCATCTTCGTTATTTCTGTATTGTGCCAGAATCATTTCATCATCTTGTAGTTTTACTACCACTGTCATTATGACATAGGGTTCTGTTTTTGTGAATCCGAATGCATTTGAAAATTCTTGGTCGTATGTTGCTATAATATACGGTGCTGTCTTGTTGTTGACTATGTATTTGTCAGTTCCAGTTTCGAATATTGCAGCATTGTCGTATACTGAATCAATGACTGATTCCATGGTTTCTACCAAATCATCATCGCTGGATCCCGCTAATGATTCTGATATTTGTGCACTAGATTCAAATTGAAAACCTGCATCCCCATTGCATTCGAGGATTACATCAGTACTGCTGAACCTGTTTTCTTTCGATTCTAATTTGCATCCATTTGGATATTCAATTGTATACTTGTCATTTTTGTATGTCTTTGCTTCTGCGCTCACGGGAATTAGCACTAATAGAGATGCGAAAGTCAGTGATAGTAAAAGCAATTTCACAAATTCTAGATTATTGAGTATTGTAATAAAGTTTTTCCTTAATTTCCATAAATGAACTGATAAATTCTAAGTTTGCCGCGATATCAAAGTAAAATTCGACTATTCTTCTATTTGTTCTATTCTAACCCTAATTCTCTCCGAGCCACTTATTAGATAATCTCACATGAGCAGAATGAAAATGAAATAATGTACGTTTTTGGTTTTTTACATTCTATGGAATTAGAATTTCAGCTAGTATCTATTCTTTAGTCCTGAAGATTGCTTACTAAAATTGTCTGAGGATTTGATCTTTGCAAATCGTAACACTTTGGACAGATCATAGTTCCGAACCAGTATTTCATCGAGCTCGTTTTCTTTTCACATAATTCACATCTTGCAAAGTTAAACATTTCCTTTTTTATATTAAATATCATCTTATATAAAACTTTTCTAGTAGATTAGATTGAGCGAACTCAGAATTTTGGATTAAATTTTCATTTAGGATATGATTGGCTTCTAATACCGTATTATGTCTTTAATGACCATTATAATTTCTGTTCAAAAACAAAAAGACGAACCCACACTCGATTGTATGAATTTTCCTGGCATTTTGTTTATAATTTCATTTGCTGCTTTCCAACCCGTGCAGTGACATGGCACAACATATTTTGGATCTTCCCTTTTCAGCTCAGATATTGTCAACGGAATCGATTCTTCATATCCATGTCCTGACAAATGAAATCCACCGATGACACAATATATTTTTCTGACACCTGTAACTTTTTTCGCAAATTTAATTGTGTTTATTATTCCAGCATGGCCACAGCCAGTCAGAATTATCAGCCCTTTTTTTCTTACGTTCATGATCAATGCCTGATCATCCTTGACCAACGGATCAGGTACTAAATCAGATTCATTTTTTTCTTCTTTATATTGTAATGGAAAACCTTTCTCAAAATCAGTAACTCTTGGTATTCCTCCAGTTATCATGACTCTGTTGTTTATCATCTTGCTTCTTTTCTTTTTGATTTTGTTTTCACTCCTTGGGAGGAAACTTATCTTGTCTATTTTTCTTATAATTCCACCGGCTTGAAGTATTTCCTCCTCATCTAAAAGGTCCAATCTTGCTCTATTACCATTCGGATATACAAGCCAGCGTCTCAGGAAGGCTTCATGATGCGCTATGATTTCTATAGGCTTTTTTATTCTTTTCAGAGTACTGATCAGTCCTGAAATGTGGTCAAAATGTCCATGACTTAATACTATAGTCTCAATGTCTGCCAGATTAATTCCTAGCACATCGGAATTGTTGACTATCCCGTCTTTACTAACTCCAGTATCAAAGAGAAATTTATTGTGCTTGACCGTGTTTCTATGAGTATAAGATATTTCCAATATGATTGAAAATCCATGTTCAGCTATAGGAGCTCTGGCAATCTTCTGGTTACTTACCATAGGAGGCCTTTTTACTAGGGAGGAACTAGGGAGTAATCTATCAGTAATATTATCTACCAAGATGGTTATTTTTGCACTATCAATCTCTTGTAAACTCATTCATCATAATTATTAGAGCATAATAATTAATGTAATGGATTGTTTGATTTTATTCAAATTGATGTGACTAAGGACGAAATGTAGCACCTTATAGGAGTTATTCTTCTTGATATGCTTTTGTTAAGGCATTGATATCAAGCTTATGCATTTGTAACATTGCCTTCATGACTCTCTCCGTTTTCTTAGAGTCTTTGTCTTGTAGCATCTTTATCAAAACAAGAGGGACAACTTGCCATGAAACTCCAAATTTGTCTTTGAGCCATCCGCATACCTGAGCATTCTTATCACCACCTTCAGTAAGTTTATCCCAGTAATAATCAATTTCTTCTTGCGTATCACAATAGATCTGAAATGAGATTGCTTCATTAAACTTAAATATTGGCCCCCCGTTCAGAGCCAGAAATTTCTGTCCCTCTAATTCAAAATCAATGGTCATTATAGTACCTTCCTGTTTCTTATGAAACTCATACCCTTCTTTTCCGTATCTAGTAACGTTACCAACCTTTGAGTTTTTAAAAATCGAGATATAAAATTGTACTGCATCCTCGGCATTATTATCAAACCACAAACACGGACTAATTTTTTGCATATATAGTTATTAAAAAGTTGTACTATAAATATATGCACTCATTGGTTATATTGCAAATGTCTCCGATTAGTTCAACTATTTAAAAATCTATATCAAAGAATGAATTTCATAAATCCGTTTTCTCTCTAAGGTAACTAATATCTTTTTTAATATTATTTTATTACTTAACATACCATAGATATCTATTTCAGGAATTTATATCTAAATTATTCTCCTTTATGAACACGTTCGGGCTGAAGGCATTGAAGAAAAATGGAGATCCTGAAAATGACAAAGGCGAAATTGGCCCCTGAGTCATAAACGAATATTTTCTGCTCTTCAAATTGAATGAACTAGCTGGATCGGTAAATGTCCGATACAAATCAATAGCTTTTTCATCCGATACTAGTTCTCTAAGTGTTACTAGATCGTTACCTAGGGAAAGCCCAAATCCAAAAAACATGATTCGTAATTGCTGTAATATATCCCTGTGGATACTAGACAATGATGTACTGATAAAAAGCCACCCCAATCCATACTTCCTAGTAGTCCGGACTGCGTCAAGCAAAGTCAGTCTCAATTGTTCAAGATTAGAATCACTAAATTCATCTTTCCTTGCGTATCTGTGCGCTTCGTCCAGAACAACTAGCGTATTTAAGGAAGTATTCTTCTGCCATGTTTTTTCGCCTAGGCTTACCAGACCTTTAAGCAATCTCTTTAGTATTAATGATTGAATAGTTTCATTCCAGTATCTTAGTTGCATATTGTGAGCAGTTTGTTCAGAAAGATCTACAACAATAAGTGGTTTTAATTTCCAAGAAAACTTTTCTAAAAGATCATCAATCGTTATAGCATCCTGTCTGTCTTCAAATAGACTACAAATTGGAATCCAGAATTGAGAATACAAATTATCCAAATTTTTTTCATCGAGATTCGAAACAAGATTATTAAGTCTCTTTCTTGGTTCCGGAGTAGAAAATATAAGGAGCTGAATTTCTTCCTTGCGCAATTCATTTATAAAAAGGTCGAACGACTCCCTTTTTATTAATTTAGTCAAAGTCGTTTTGTTTCTAAGTTTAGGTATCAATGCATCTACGGCAAACCCCTTATTTGGCCCTTTAATTGTTAGCTGATGAAATATTTGTGACTCAAGTAAGATTTCTTCAAACAATGTCCATCTATCTAAAACAAGATTTCTAACATTTATTGATACGACTTGTTTATTTAGAGAATTCATTATTTTTTTCATATTGAAATTAGAATCGGGATTTGGATATTCCTTGTCCGTGTTACTACTATGGTCATTTGCAAAACTCTTAGAAAACTCTCCGACAGGATCTAGTACCAGTAGGCCCATCTGACGAAACTTAGAGTATGCAGTCAGAATCATTTTCGCCAGAGTTGATTTTCCAGATCCAGTTATTCCAAAAACTCCCAGATGATAGGCTTCTCCAGCACCATTTTCTCCGTAATCAAAATGCTTAAACCACATTGGTAATTTGGTTTTGGATCCATAACTATTCCCCAAATAGAGCAAGCTATTCTTTTGCTTTTCTAAAATAGTACTTAGAATGTTAT
>JBHENS010000046.1:0-11461 GCA_046261955.1 Nitrososphaeraceae archaeon
TTGCAGAATTGGATAGGGACACGGTCTACTTTGATGGTTTTGAGGAGATCAAGAAGGAGATAAAGAATCTTCGTCTAAATAATCCTGCGTTCAGGATTATTGTATTTGTTGATGACTTGGATAAATGTTCTCCAAAGAAGGCGCTTGAAATATTAGAACTCATAAGAGTATTTCATGATATTGAGGGTTTTGTTTACATTATCGGAATAAGTCATGACATGAGCATCAAGTTAAGCAACATCGAAAATAACGAAACAAGTCGCGATGGAGAACATTACATTAAGAAGTTGATTCAAGTACCAATAACTTTACCTAAATGGAGTAATCAGGATATTGTAAACTTGGTGAAAGATTTAGTAAAAAAAGGGATGATTCATGATAAATTCAAAGAGGTTGTAGACAAGAATATAGAACTAATTTCAGTGGCTATAGATAATAATCCCAGAGAGATTAAAAGATTCTTGAACAACTTTTTTGTAGCACATGAAATTTTTTCTGGTAAGAAAAATTTTGAGGCAAAAGAGTTGATTTTTTCTGGTAAGAAAAATTTTGAGGCAAAAGAGTTGCTACTAATTCAAGCCATTCATTTACGATGGAATAAGTTTTATAACATATTACTAAAATCAGATGAATCCTTCTTTAAGGGATTAGATAAATATCTGAAGATGGATGACGAAACACGTACGAAGAGTTTGGATTTGTACGAAGAAAAAAAAGATGAAGGTGATATGAAAGTATGGAAAGTGTTACGAGATTTTAAAACAGATTCGGATTTATGGAATTTTATGGTACAAAATTCAGATATTTTAAGGAACGTACGGGATTGGAATATCTATAGACGTGCCATAGAAATGGCTGTAGAACCAACCAACATACATAGGAATACCATAAACTATGAAGCAGTAAAGTTACTTCAAAGTGGAAAGATTAATGAGTTCAATGATAAAAGGGCCAATGAATTTAAGATTCTATCTATGAGGGATGCGGATTTGAGGGATGCGGATTTGAGGGATGCGGATTTGAGGGATGCGGATTTGAGGGATGCGGATTTGATGGGTGCTAATCTAAATGGTAGCGACCTTGATGGTGCGGATTTGATGGGTGCTAATCTAAATGGTGCGGATTTGATGGGTGCTAATCTAAGTGGTGCTCGACTGGTGGGCACTAATCTAGCTGGTGCTGATTTAGTTGGAGCTCGTCTTTGGGGAGCTAATCTAGTGAGCACTCGTCTTTGGGGAGCTAATCTAAGAGATGCTCATTTAGTCGGTGCCAAATTGGTTGGGGCTAATCTAGGTGGTGCTCGACTAGTTGGGGCTAATCTAGGTGGTGCTCGACTGGTAGGTGTTGATCTTGGTGGAGCAGATCTTAAGCATACTGAACTAACAAACTCAATCATAATAAATCCTAACTATGAATCGTTAACCGTAAATTCCAGTACAGAATTTAATAATGCCACAATCGATGACCCTCAATTTATTGATTATATAGCACAGTATACTAGAAATGTGCCTCAGAAGATTAAGGACAAGAAGAAACTGAGAAGAGAGTTAGCGAAGAAAGGAGTGAGCGAAGAAAATATCGAAGATCTATTGACTATTTCAAAACTTCCTGAAGAATGAGATAGGTAATCGCTAAATTGATCTCAAGTAGTTCGTGGCTATGAATAGTCAAATTTGCAGGACAATTTCCTATACACTCATGACATGACATATTTGGCTAATCCTTGTATGTATAAAATGTATTTAACATTCTATCAATGGTCGGTAGATATTTTGAAAACCTCTCATTATCTGATTTGTAAGTCACCAAAAATGCCTTAGTGTCTTCCTTAAACCAGATCTGCATTGCCTTTCGCACATTTTGTGTGTTATCAGTTGCCGTAAAGGTAATCATATGCGCCGGGTGTCCTACAAAAATGGTTTCAACAGATTCCTGCGCTTGAAAGTCTGGATATAGTTGCTTGAGGGCATTAAGTTGCTTCTGTGTTATGGACGCCAGTGTCGTATTTGATCCTACTTGTATTACCATAATACCAAGATCTGCCGGATTTGTATCAGAATTACTCTCCTTCGGAGCATGAAATGTGACTGATTGGTCAATGTGTTGGGCTCTATCCCAATCATGAGGGTATTTCATACTAAATCCAGTAATAAGATCATCATACGTAAGAAATTCTGATTCAAAGGCCATAGGAATTATCGGATTTTCGTGAAAAGAGCCGGACGCCAGGTTATGATCAAGATAGTCTATAATCAGAAAGATTGAAAAAACTGTAAGAACTGATAATGCAATTG
The DNA here is from genome assembly GCA_046261955.1 of Nitrososphaeraceae archaeon. Taxonomy (GTDB): domain Archaea; phylum Thermoproteota; class Nitrososphaeria; order Nitrososphaerales; family Nitrososphaeraceae; genus TA-21. The sequence goes on from JBHENS010000046.1 coordinate 2,295, forward strand.
ATATTCTAGTCTGATTAATATCATCAAATATTATTACCATCTATTTTCTAGTATTGATCATATGCGGACTCTTAAATATGCTTAAGAAAGAATGGTTGCCATATTATCAACAAAATCAATAATATAAAATGAATGTACTCTATCAGTAATGTTTGTTTCTAGATAACGGTAAATTGGAAGAGTATCTTGGTCTCAATTTGGGTGTAAAATTCTTAAAAAGTTCTATTATTAGTTAGGTTATCTTGTTTCTTGAGCTTTCTTACCAATGGAAAGAATCACACCTTTGAATGAATTAGTAGCGTCCTTTAGACTATTTACTATCAAGTCATAATCTTCAATCTTGATGTTGGAATTTGATTTTCTAATCGTTTTTCTGATTTTATCGATTTAATACTGTTGTCGTTAGTTGGAATTTCAGAGTGTAACCCTTCATTTTGGATATTAGTATCCTCATCCGTATTAGATTCACTCACTTTGTCTTCTGAGTTAGTCCCATTTTTGATGTTTTTCTTCATAGAGTAATAGTACAAATGCAAACAAGATATATAATCGTGAGATTGGGGCATTTCAATCTTAATTTCTTGTGCAAAAGTCACAAGTTTTTCTAAAACTGAAGAGTAGGTAAACCTGACCCAAAACTAGGTCGATATTTGTATAATCGTGTTTTAGATTTAAATTATCCTTTAGACTAACGATTTTTTATGTCTGAAGTACAACAGAATACACAACCACAAAGAGATGGACCCCGCGATTCTATATACATAGGCAAGAAACCCCTGATGGCATATGTGACATCTACACTTATTCAACTAGCAAATCAACCATCAGTTACCATAAAAGCAAGAGGGTTAAGTATTGGAAGAGCAGTCGATGTTTCACAAATAATTCTAAAGAGAATGGAAAATGCCGGGTACACAATAGGTGATGTCAGAATTGGGTCAGAAACACTCCAAGCAGAAGATGGCAGAACAAGGAATGTCTCTACAATAGAAATTGAAGTAAAGAAAGCATAGGAGCTTTCCCCTTACTTTTTGTTATTATATCTATCAAGTTTGATAATTGGAAAAAATTGCAGCGCTTTATCTTGCCCATCTAAATCCAGTTACAAATTCCCATGAAAAAATAATTTCTCAACTAGCTAAAGATTACCATGTGTATGTTTTTCCAGTAGTTTTTCTAAAAGAAGGTAGAGAAGTAAATACAAGGACTTTTCCGTTTCCCTATGAATTGAGAAAGAAAATGCTACTAGGCCTGTTTAATGGCCATGACAATATAGAAATTTTGCCTAATTATAGGTTCACATCTCCATTTATCAAATATCTTCCACCAATTCTCTCACCATATTCATGGTCGTTGCGAAGAGGAATCTTGCGTGATGTGATAGAAGACCGATTTATTTCGTATACTGGCGACAAGGCTGAGAGGATAGCTTTGCGGTTTTATAATCTTCATCCTATAAATGCAAAAAGGCTCGAAATATCTTCATCAAATGTAAAAGAACTATTATATAGAAAAGTGGTAGAAGACCTAAGAAAGGATGAGTTTACCCGAAATCTGAAAGATAGTTTGAATCACTCAAATCGTAACGGCCGCAAAAATCAGAATGGAGATCAAGATAGTGAATCCTCAAAAGAATCATGGCAAAAAATGGTACCGAAGAACGTTGTAAATATAATTATGGAGAACTGGAAAATTGTCGAAAAATATGCCCAATCAGCAGACAAGACTATCAAAATTTTTGGAATGAAGTTCCCTGAAAAAGGTATTCTTAACTAGATGTTTCTCAATACACAAGATTTGAATACTTTTATTATCCAATTATTGACTTGCCATTATGAAGGATAAGGGTGTAGGCTTTGTCTGGTTCGACGGACAATATCTCAAATGGGAAGAGGCCAAGGTTCCAATCTTTGTACATGCCCTTCATTATGGAACGGCGGTCTTTGAAGGAATCCGCGCGTATCCATCTGATGAGAATTTATACGTATTTAGACTCAAGGAACATATGGAAAGACTCCATAAATCAGCAAATGTCTATTCCTTTACAACAAAATTTTCCGCTGAAGAGCTTTGCAAAGCTACCGTAGAATTAATTCGAAAAAATGGTATAAGAGAATCGTGTTACATAAGGCCATTAACATTTGTTGGTCTGCATGGGATAGATCTAAATATAACCAAGAATTCTCCGACACATACAACAATCATTATTTTCCCATTTGCAAAATATTTTAAGGGTGATGGGATCTCTGCATGCATTTCTTCTTGGAGAAGAATTGACGATGAGTCCATGCCTCCGATGGCGAAAGCTTCTGGCAATTATCTTAATTCTGTATTAGCTACTCAAGAATGCAGACGAAATGGATATGACGAATCCATACTCCTTGATAGGAATGGATGTGTCAGCGAAGCATCTGGAGAAAATATTTTTGTAGTTAGAAATGGAAAACTTCACACACCCCAGTTATCAGATTCAATATTAGAAGGGATTACAAGAAATACTGCCATAACAATTGCAAGGGAGCTGGGGTACTATGTTGTTGAACGTCCCATCTCGAGGACAGAATTGTATCTTGCTGACGAGATATTTCTAACGGGAACTGCCGCTGAAATAATTGCAATTACAAAGATCGATGGGAATATAGTTGGAAATGGAAGGGAGGGTACCATGACAAGAAGTATAAGAGAAAATTACGAAAGTATTGTGATTGGGAACTCTGAAAAATTTATGGGATGGCTAACGCCAACTTGGTAAGAAAAAAGAACAGTGGTTCAAAAATTGGTGTAATTGGAGTAGGCGGTTGGGGAAAGAATCATGTTAGAGTTCTCTACAACATGGGAGTCCTTGGAGCTGTCTGTGATCTTTCCGCAGATCGTGCAAAAGAAATAGGAGAAAAATACGATACAAAATTTTATTCTTCTATAAAGGATCTTTTTTCCAACGAACGAGGATTGGACGCCTGTCTGGTATGTACACCTACTAAATCACATCTGTCAGTAGTAAAGGAGGTAATTCAAAATGGTTGCCATGCATTTGTGGAAAAACCGCTTTCATTTTCATCAAGAGAATGTGAAGAGATGACTGAATTGGCCGACAAAGCCAAGGTGAACTTGACATGTGGATATGTGGAAAGGTTTAATCCTGCTGTTCAGGATTTGAAGAATATAATTCAACAACAGGCATACGGTGATCTTTTGATGATGGAGTTCCACAGGGAAAATAGAATGCCTCTACATATCAAGGATGTGGGAGTAATTTATGATACATCAGTTCATGACATTGATACTGCAATGTTTCTTTTCGGCAAGGGTCCAAAAATGGTCTTTGCTAGAGCGGGAAAAAAATTTCATTTGTTCGAGGATTTCGCAACAATAATGCTGGGATTTGAAGATCAAAAGGTTGCAATAATTGCATCGAATTGGGTGACTCCAAGGAAGGTGAGAACCTTCTCTGCCGTATGTACGGAAGGTACTGTAAATGGGGATTTTATTACGCAAGAGATTAGAATTGATCATGGTGACGCAACCATTATTCCCAGAAGACAACAGTTTCAAGAACCACTTGTGTTAGAATTACAGAGTTTCGTTGAAGTAATAGAAGGTAAGAGGAAACAGCCAGTTGTTACCTCTGTAGAAGCCACAAATGTAACAAAAGTAGCTGAGGCTGCACTTCTTTCAAGTGAAACAGGTTCACCAATTTATTTGGAATTGAAATGAAATAATAAGATGTGCTAACCATGAAGTAATCATGAGACGATCTATGCTAGACATCCTCGCATGTCCTATAGATAAGTACTATCCATTGGAATTGATTGAAATTGATTTTGCCGAAGATAAAATTATCAATGAGAATGTGATAAAAGAGGGAGTACTTTTTTGCTCTCAGTGTTCAAGATTTTATCCTATTATTGAAGAAATTCCTGTTATGTTGCCAGATGAGCTACGTGATAAAGAAAAAGATATTCTGTTTTTACAAAAATGGCAGGAAAAAATTCCCAACAAAATCATAAAAAATGGAAATCCTTGGCATTTGTAAAGGGATTTGAGAATTGTGTATAAATTGGATATCGATATAGTATGATATTAGAATAGGAGAAGGTAAAATATGGAGATGAATAGTAATAATTTGATTAACTTTATTTCAGAAACTGCGAAAATAGGAAAGAATGTAAAGATTTGGCATTTCAGCTACATTGGTAACAATAGTGAGATAGGGGACAATGTTTCTATTGGTTCACTAGTGCATATAGATTATAATGTAAAAATAGGAGACAATACAAGAATCGAGGGATCTGTATATATTCCGCCGTTAACTACCATTGGAAAAAATGTATTCATAGGACCTTGCGCGACATTTACAAATGATCCTTATCCAATGAGTCCAAAAATGATAGGAGTTGTAGTAGAGGATGGTGCGATAGTTGGAGGGAGAGCTGTATTTAAGGCGGGGATAACGGTTGGAAAAAACAGTGTAATTGCAATGGGAGCCGTTGTAACAAAAGATGTGCCCCCTAATGTTGTTGTAATGGGTCATCCGGCAACAATAAGATATTCAAGAGAAGAATATGATCAAAAGAAGAAGAATTGGAATTCCTAGATTTTATGATAATTTACATAATAAAAATAATAATTTTTGAGTTATATCATTCGGTATTCATGACTTCTGTCCAACAATCATTGCAGAAATCTTCATCATTTACAATTTTTCGTTGAAGATTTACATCTTTTTCGTCATATATTTTGAGACACATAACACAAATAGACATCATATAATATTCGTGGTTTTGACATATTAACATTGTGAAAAAATTATGATATTTATTTGATTTCTAATAATTATTCACATAATAGGAAATTAGCACTTATTTGCCTTTAATTTATATTTATAATAAATCACTAATCAGCTCCATATGGTACCTAATCTGCCACAATGGGGAATCAATCCTGTTCCTCCAAAACATAGAATTCTTGGAGGTTTTGACTATTTCATTTTGTGGTCTAGTCTTGGCGTTGGTTTACTAGTTTTTTCTGCGGGATCCTTTTTATCCGAGACTCCTTTTTATCATGCATTACTTGCAATCATAATTGGTTCAATTACGGGTTCCGTACTGTTGTCAATGGCAGGAAAAATAGGGAGCGATCATGCAGTACCATCTCTTATCGGAATACGACCGGCTTTTGGATTGTACGGGTCATATCTTGCCGCTGTACTAAATATAATACAACTTATTGGCTGGACTACATTTGAAATTTTGATACTTTCTAAGGCGGCTGAACAGTTAACAAATATGCATGTTACCTTTGTATGGAACATTATCTTTGGAGTAATTATTACCTTGCTTGGCATATTTGGGCCTTTGTTCTTGGTAAAACAGTGGTTATCAAAGTTTGCAATATGGATAGTTTACGCTTCTTCAGCAATAATCTTAGTTACTTTACTATTTCAAAATCTTCCAAGCGTGATGTCCGGAGAAGATAAAGATATGTCATTTTTTGTTGCGTTAGATATTGTGATTGCTATGCCTATCTCCTGGATGCCCCTTGTTTCAGATTACAACAGATTTGCAAAGACAAGTAAGGGTGCCTTTATAGGCACTTTAATTGGATTTTCAATTACAAATATCATTTTTTATGTTGGAGGATTATTATTTGGAGTTGGGGATATTTCAACCATCATCATATCTATTCAAGCAATTCTATTTGGTTTTATTCTGCTAGTTATGATTGTCGACGAGATAGATAATGCGTTTGCAGATATATACTCTGCAGCGATTTCTTCCCAAAGTATCTTGCATAATCTAAATCAACGACATCTGATTATTGGATTCTCGATTGTAAGTACTATTTTGGCTATTTTTGTATCGATTGAAGGATATGAACAATTTTTGTTCTTGATAGGAGCTTTATTTATTCCCCTATTTGGAGTACTGTTAACTGACTATTTCGTAATTAAGCGCAGTAAATATCAGAATGATATGATGTATGGTAACAAGATAATCAAGATAGGATATCCTGCTATCGTTGCGTGGGCTATTGGAGCCGTGGTATATTATTTACTTTCTCAACTTTCGCCGATTTATTTATCACAGCTCCCAACAATAGGTTCTACGATTCCAAGTTTGATAGTCTCCTCACTATTATATCTGCTAATCACTAAACTTAGTCTAAAATTTAAGGTCACCAAAACTGCGATATGATATTTGCTTTAATTTGATTTGTTCAGTCAATATTTTTCATATACACTTTCCTTAAATCTAACTTTGAATATTATTTGGTAATTGTCTGCATGTAATATCCATAAGAATTTTTTTGATGAAAATTGTCCTGACTGTAAATTAGAATATGCAGAATTAAAAGGTATAAATCAGTCTAAACCTCAAGACGATGAGAAATCAGAGAAAAGAGCAGAGGAATCAAGGAGTAAAAAATCATACAAGGAATTTTCTGAAGAGAGAGCAAAAAAGCTTTATGAAGAATTGTTGATACAATTTATGAGAACAAAGTCAATGAACGAGATCGAAGCAGCTAGAAGAGCAAGACAAATTATTAGAAAGCAATGTGCAATTAGAGGAATTAAAGTTTGGAACTGGCTGAAAACAGCATGATACAATAATCAGCATATGTTGGAATTGCAAGATTAAGCGTAAATTCTTTATTATCCATCTATATCTGATAATAATTGCCGATCACTTGGTAAAAGATTACTGATTAATAGCAAATATTTTATTTGTTTATTTGATATTTATGTTAATTTCAAATGGCATTAGAAATGATAATAGATGAATTAACCGAAATAGCTCATAGAGGTGTCTTGTATGTGTTGATAGGTTCATTTGGATTTTTGAGTGTCATCATTGTAAATGGAATAATCAGATCTGGCCGCAAAGGCAAGAGAGATGTGAACAAATCATAACCAGGTATTGCATTGATGATACTAGACTTAATCAGAGAAATAAGTACTGACACCAAAGTCTTTCCAGGTTCGCCACTACCTAAATTTATTACATGGACTAAAATGGCTGTGCATAATTATTATTCAGAAGTAATCTTTATGAGTACTCATACAGGCACTCATATGGATGCATCTCATTTTATGAATTATGTTTCATCAATTGATAAAATATCAGTTAATAGATTCATTTCAAATGCTCTTCTGATTAAAATTGAGAAGGATTCAGACGAATTAATAACTGCAAGTGAAATAGAAGCATCCATGGTAAAGATATTGGAGGGCGGAATACCTTAATTCTACATCGAGTTTTAATACTCCTTAAGGATATAATGTATCAGTATGCCAACAGCTTATGTTTTAATAAATTGTGATCTGGGTTCTGAAGAGGAGATATTACAGGAAATTAGAAAGCTCCCTGGTGTTAGTGAAGTAAGTGGAGTATATGGGGTATATGACATAATTGTAAAAATTTCTGCAGATACTATGGACAAACTCAGAGAAACAATAACATGGCATGTCAGAAGGATAGATAAGGTTAGATCCACGCTGACCATGATAGTAATTGAAGGTCAGGCAGGAAAGGATAAAAAAAATCAACCAAACATGTTCTGAATATTTTTAATATTTTGAGTAAGTGTGGATACCTCGTTTGAGGTATTGAAAAAATGTGGAGATGCTCTTACCGCTTTTTTCTTTCCCCCTCCAATAATATCCCTCTCTGCAACAATTATTCCATTCTCTTCCAATTGGGATACCATAACCTTTGGACTCACTGAATCTAAGACAAAAGATACAATCGATGACCTGAGCTTCTCATCTTCGGGTCCAAATATCGAGATACCAGGTATCGTTCTTATCTCCTCAATTATTTCATTGGCCACTTTCATATTCATTTTTCTTATTTCATTAACACCCAAGCGTTGGATGTACTTTAGTGAAGATGTAAGGCCAGCAATTCCAACATAGTTTCTAAAACCTGTTTGAAATTTTTGCGGTGATTCGGAATAAACTAGATTTTTTTCATCAGTAATAATTGCAGATTCCCCACCAATATACCGGGGAGTTAGTAGTGAGGCAGATTCTTTCTTGCAATAAAATATCCCAATACCCGGTGGTCCGCATATCCACTTGAAACCAGGAAAAGCCAGGAAGTCACAACCAATTTTTTTTACATCCACGTTAATTGTGCCAACAGACTGGGCGGCGTCTATCGAATACAGCAAATTTTGCCTCTTTGCAGTCTTGCCCACTTCTTCAACGGGCATTATTGCCCCACTATTATAAAGAACATGACTCAGGGTTATCAGCTTTGTATTCTTGTTTCTTGCGATTTTATCAATTTTGTCAAGATCGAAGAACCCATTTTTATCAGTCTTTATCTCTTCCAATTTCACACCATATTTTTTAGAAATATTCAGCCATGGGAAGTAATTAGCATAGTGTTCATGAAGACCTCCTCGAGCGATAATAATGTCGGATTTTTTCCACTTAAAACCTGATGCTACATGATTTAATCCCTCGGTAGTACTTTGAGTGAAGATTATTTCTTCTGGCTCACAGTTGATGAGCTGGCTTAGAATAATTCGGAGGTCTTTCATCAATGATGTAATATGCTCTTGAATAGAGCTTGAGTCAGGTCCTTCTTCTGAGCATCTCACTAGAAAATCAGTAATTGACTTTATTGTGGATAATGGTGTTGGTGCAAACGATCCACAGTTCATATAGATCTTCTTTTTCGTAATTGGAAAGTCCTTACGTATTATATCGATGTCGTTTTCCTTTGTTTCATCATAATCCATTATAACCCCTTTTAATAATTCATTATAATAAAATTATGATTTCTGAAATGCTGGACAACAGTGGATTTAATACGCTGATATATGACGATGCTTATGCAAAAACATGTCTAATTGCATCAATCATATCAGAATTTCGGGATCAAAGTAATAGGGTCACTCGTGGTAAGATAGTTTACCTGGATCTTGATGCAGCATTTACTTCTTATGTTAAAGCTGGATTGATTCCTTCCTTGGAAATAGAAAAAATAAATGATTATACCTATCAGTCTAAATCAAGTGCTCTGAAAATATATCTTCCGTCTGGAGATATCTTTGATGTTATTATGGTTGATATAATAAGATCAATCAATGAATGTTCCATAATTATTTTTGATTCTATAAATTCATTTTATAATCTTTTTTATGATAAGATCCTACAC
>JBHENS010000047.1:0-11309 GCA_046261955.1 Nitrososphaeraceae archaeon
TAAACCGTTACTATTTAGTATTTCTCCAAACTTTCTTGTTGTTTTTAACTTATCAAATAGGCCCCCATCAGTTTTTTCGATTGCAAGGTCATCAAAGATGTAAGCGTCATGAATGTCTAATTGTATATTGTTACTATCAAGAGAAATGGAAATGGCGGGACTGTCCTTGACCCGTACGCTGATCTTTCCTCTGGTTTTTTTCAGTATGTCGGCAAGCTTTTCAATTGCTTCCGTCTCCAAATCTTGGATATCACTTTGGGTATTGCTCATTTGTTTCTGATGAATCAGATATATCTAACAGCTGCGTTGACAAAACAAATTTGCCATTTATTTTCCATTTTGCGCTTGCTATTTCCTTACCCTCAGGTCCTGTTACCCTTGGAACGTCTACTTCCAGGTTCTGAAAATTATAAGTAACCTCCATATTTTTCCCAATCAACTTGTCTACTACTTGCTTTATTATTTCAGGTAATTGTGAAGCGCTTTGTTCGAGTTTCTTTCCAGCTTCTCCAACTACATTAGAAGCCTCCTGTTTAGAACTTGCCATACAATGGTACGCGCCGCATCGTTTATAATAATTCATACTATTATGGGCCGAAGATAATTAGGAGATCGATAGCGGCTAGTGTTACCAAAGTCATTATAAGAGCGTTATTCATACATTGTCTAAAAATGAGAATTGGACGTGATTTAAAAGGTTATAATGTTAGATGAAATATAGATTATATTTATGGAAATTAGCGGACTAGTCCCAGCCGTTGCTGCCTCCATTGGTCTGATCTCCATTGTACTGATCTTCCTCAGACTTAGGAATGCTCAAGAGTTGAGCCTTCTGGATGGAATATATAGGGAAATTTCTCGCGGCCTGAAAGATATAATGTACTGAATATGGAATCGCCGAATACCGGTGAGGAAAGAGGAATTCGCGAGAGAAAACTCGATGTTTTGCTCAGCGGGTGCTTTGCAGATATAAATTGGCTCTGCTTTCTAATTCGACATGGGAAAATAAAGGATGCCACTTTAGTGAACACCTTTAAAAACCAAATAATAGAATGGTATCGTTTGTTTGGAGAGGAGATGAGTCTACAGACAGTTCTTGATAAAGAATCGTACCACGATTTTAAAACTCTATATGAGAAGTTAGTAGATGAAAAGAACAAAAAATCAGATGAAGATCGATCGTCTGGTTGGTTAAAAAAACTAGATGGGATAAATCGAATGTTCGATATCCATAAGTTAAAAAAACAAGTTAGGATGAAACGAATGTTCGATATCCATAAGTTAAAAAAACTAGTTAGGATAAAACGCATTTCCCATATATCTAGAAGGTTATATTATACAGTTCGCGGAGTCATTGAAAAATATTAATTGTTATGTAGTTCCGTGGCTAGCAAGTCAGACGAGTGTTTCAAATATCATTACGCCAGAATTTCATACTTTGATGATAGATGATTATATTAACGGGTATATTTTCTTGTATTAATTAACTGCAATGTTATAAATTCTAGTTATATTTATGAACATGCCACCTTCAATGAACAGTAATAATTTGATATTAAATTAGACTCGCATTCTACACAGGACTTAGCCCTCCCCCTCTCAAAGTAGCTCCCTCATTAAATAGATCTCAATGTGCTACAATTAAGCTCTATGTCTAAACTCATCGAAGAAAAGTTAGAGCCAGCTGTGGCGAGTCCACATGAGCCTGTGAAGCTAAAAACAGCGTACGATTACCTTAATCGACTCTCATTTACGGTGAATGGCAATTCTACTAAAACATTAGAATTGCTTTCCTGCGATGCCCTCTGCCTTATCGGTGAATCTACAATGACGAATATCATGCTGACCAAGATAGTAGTCAATAGTTTGATGCCAAAGAAGTACGGAGGTTTTAAAAATTCAAGAGTGTTCATACTTGATGCCGGAAATTGCACTGACGTATATCAATTTGTAAATTTTATGAAACAATACGGCCTGAACATCAAAAAAACCTTGAGGAAGATAATGATTTCCAGAGCATTTACCGTATATCAGTTAACGCATTTTTTAAAATACGAACTACTCAAGACCGTTAGTGAATATAGAACCAACATAGTGGTTATTCCAGATTTGCTGTCAATGTTCCTTCAGGAACCGGAAGTAGATGTCGATGAGGTAGATTTCTTAATAAGGGAAGTCATTGAGGTTCTTAAAACGGTATCTATTAAAAGTAAAGTTCTCCTAATAACCTCACTTTCGCTTAACAACAAATCATGTCCTTATCATTGTAAGCTAGCAAAGACTATACTTGAAATTTTTAACAAAAGCATTGAAATTGACAAGAACAAAACAAATGACAAGTTTAAAATTCTCTTACATGAAAAACAAGGTACAAATTACGTTACTCTAAGGAAGTATGTATCGTTGGCTGCTGAAGACGTATTGACAGTTATAAGATGATGAGTGATTATGGGCAGAACTATTCCATCTTTTAGATTAGCATGTGTGGCAGAGGAATTGAAATGGCGTACATTTCGCTCCAGACTAGGTAAGGATGATAGAAAAAAATTTGATGAGATGTTTTCGACTTCGCGTCTTTATAATAGTGCTTGTGCAAATTCCGCAAGACCAATAGTTTTACACTGTATTATGATGGCTATTACACTTCACCACTTCAAACAGGTAACGGCATTGATGAAAAAAAATAAACACAATATTCCGTTGACTAAAGACTGTCAAGAAATTAAGTGAAATAATTTTGGCATTGTTTCCAAATCAAGATACATTAAGGCAAGAAATTGAATCTTGGAGAGGATTTGCTGACGCACTGCGTGAAGAAGATAGGCAACCCTTCTTGTCCATGCTAGAGCAATGTTACCAATATGTTGATTCAATCAACTCAAAGGGAGAGTATTACTCAACTGAATCTCTGCTGATGAGTTTACTTTTTGTGCAGCACAAGATAATTAGTTGGTTAATCAATAATAGGAACTTTAATGAACAAGAATGGCAGTGAGTCCAGAAAGATAGCGAGCAAGACATGACATGATTTCGGGGTGGCTGTTTGATGCATATGCCAAGAATGATAAGATGATATTTTGGATAAAACAAAACAATGGAAAAACTCTAAGATTAGAAGACAAATGGTCTCATCCAATATACCTAGCCTCGGATGACAAGTCATTATTTAGGGATATTTTGGAGAATGATATAATTTCTGAAAATATATCTCAGTCCCAAGTTGTGCCAAAATATGAAAGGTTAAGTGATTCAAAAGAGTCATCGGTACTACAATTAAGTCTAAAAGATTCCAATAAAGCTTTAACTCTTGCTTCGGAAATTGAAAAAAAATTCAGATTTGGACAAATTAGGCTTTACAATGTGGATGTACTTCCAGCTCAGACATATTTCTATGAACATGATATATTTCCGCTAGCTTATTGTCATATAGATAGTGACAGGTCAGCATTGAACTGGAATATCAATGACGATGTCTGGTCAACTGACTACGAGTTACCACAATTTGATAACATACATCTCAAAGTATTTCCTAAAACTGATGAAGGGAAAATACCAAGATATACAGATAAGATTGACCATGTTGAAGTTCAACGATACTTAACGAATGAGATTATTCAGATAAAAGAAGTATCGGAAGCTGATTTACTTGACGCCCTCATCAGACAAATGGCTGATTTAGACCCTGATTGTGTCCTGACAGACGACGGCGATTCATTTACTTTTCCTTATTTGATTCAAAGAGCAAATATTAACAACATACGACTAGAACTAGGTAGAGAAAAGCATGGTTTAAGCAAACCAGCAAAACAAGGTACATCATATTTTTCATACGGTAAAATCTTTTTCAAGCCTTCGACCGTGAAATTGCAGGGCAGAATACATATTGATACCGATAACTCATTTATAATGGCAGAATCGGGATTACAAGGCCTCTATGAACTGTCGAGAATCTGCAGAATGCCACTTCACACTGCTTCTAGGGCAAGCATTGGAAAATGCATGAGCAGCTTACAGTTTTATCATGCTGACCGAAATAACGTTCTAATTCCTTGGAAACCTACATTATCTGAACATATCAAGACATTAGAAGAGCTATTAATTGCAGACCGCGGCGGAATGATTCTGGAGCCCAGGATAGGAGTCCATGAAAGTGTTGCCGAGCTTGACTTTGTTTCTCTGTATCCATCCATAATGAAAAAAATGAATATATCAGCAGAAACAGTATTTTGTGAATGCTGTCCTGGTTCTGACCTGCGAGTTCCTGAACTAGATAGCTATTACAGGTGTAAAAAAAGAAAGGGGCTTGTTCCTACGGCCCTTAAGATTCTTCTTACTAAAAGAAAAATCTACAAAAGCCTGAGGAATTCTGCTACCGACACTAAATTGAAACAAGTTTATGATGCAAGACAAACTGCACTCAAGTGGGTCCTGGTGACAAGTTTTGGGTACCTTGGTTTTAACAATGCAAAATTTGGCAGGATTGATGCTCATATTGCAGTCTGTGCCTTTGACAGAAATATTTTGATACGTACAATGAGAATAGCAGAACGATATGGGTTTAAAGTTCTTCATGCTATAGTGGACTCTATTTGGATACAGAAAAGAAATGAACAAAACCATGTAAATCAAGACGATTATGACATCCTCAAAAAAGCCATAGAAAAAGAAACTGGTTTTGAGATATCATTTGAAGGTAGATACAAATGGATAGCGTTTGTTCCCTCTAAAAGTAATGATATTGTAGGGGTTCCCAATAGGTATTTTGGTGTCTTTGAGGATGGAAAACTGAAGTTGCGAGGCATTGAAACAAGGAGGCATGATACTCCAATTTTCTTTTCTAATTATCAACAATTAATTTTGAATATTTTAGCAAAAGCTGACACGATTAACGAAGTTAAAATGATGTTTCCAGAAATACAACATATGTTTCAAAAACATTTAATGATTCTAAAACAGAGAAAAGTTCCTCTAAATGAGCTAGTATTCACAAAAAGGATCTCAAAAAGTTATAATGAATATCAAGACAGAAACACTGTGGAAAATAACGCATTATCGAATCTAAGCGGAGGGGGCAAATCATTAAGGGCCGGAGAGATTTTAAAATACATAATCACCGACTATTATCGCAAGAGTTCTAAAAATAGAAGTATTCCTATAGAACTTGCAAACTCACAAACCAAATATGATGTTAAAAGATACTGCGAAATATTGGAAGAAGTTACCAATACGGTAACAGAGCCGTTTGGTCTCTCGTTGAAAAATTAGTCTATGACACCATTCTAACTATAGCTTTATGGACTAAATCTATTATCCAATGTTGACTGTTTTGAAGTTTGAAAAAAGAAATTTCGAGCATTTTCTACCACAACTTTTTCCTTCTCAGATAGAGTAGTACCTAACATCTGCTTGAACTCTAGTGCATTTACTACAGCTCGAGCACCATAATGGTTATTAAAGTAACCTCTGACAACGGCGGTTTCTGAAGATATTTTGTTAATCTTATCAACCCACGGCCTTAGTTCTTCTTTTGAGTAAAGATAGTTGTATCTGGGTTTTACATTTCTTCCGTGCCATCTGACAAAAGAATGGTTTGCAGTTATTATTGGTTCAGATAAAAATTGCAAATTATCTGGCTCAGGAGAGTCGGTCATAACTGCTGCTATGTTATAATGCTTTAAGAGCTCCCATGGGCCTTCTGTATCCCACGAAGGATGCCTAAATTCAAGGGCATAATCATATCCCGATGGAAGTCTATCCAGAAATTCTTCTGTATTTTTAAATTCTTTAACTGTAAAACTAGGTGGCAATTGGATAAGAATAGCTCCTAATTTGTTAGAAATTTTTAGAGGCGATATCTTATCGAGAAATTCTACGAGAATTGCCATAGCTCCATCATTTATATCGAGTCTCTTGTCATGCGTTACTGTCTCAGGAACCTTAACTGCAAATTGGAAATTATCAGGAGTTGCGTTAGTCATTGCAGTAAATGTATCTTTTGTCATGTATTTGTAAAACTTTTCATAGAAAGTGGCATCCATTTCAGCTGTATTAAAGAATTGGGCGTAATACTGCAACTTTTTGGTTTGCGCGTCAGGATAGAATGCTTTGACCCAGCCGCCCTTTTCATATGAGTCAGCATAGCTCCAACCTGAGCATCCAATTAATACTTGCAATGTATTTTATTGTACATAAATACAATTATGCATTACAGGACGACTCGAATGGCTGGACTTGGATAATCAGATTTATCTTAACTTAATTATTGTACAAAACAATATGGTAACGCTAAATTGAGGGGCCGAGATTGGCGAATCACGGCGCAACTTTTAAGAGGATAAATTAGGAAAACTATGGTAGACTCACTGAGTGAATTTCGTTATCACAGTTCAAGCACATAAACCTTTTACAACTTTCACACCATTGTACTTGATTTGATGTGTTACAGTTATCGCATGCTCGCAATTCTATTTGTGACTTTTGTCCTTGAATTCAAATTCCTGATGATGCAGCAATTGGTCGCGGCTTTGAAAGTCTTTTCCACAAAAGTCGCAGATATAATTCTTCATTGCAGTCGCAGACGTTTCAGGATAGTCATGACGCTTTTGTGTGCGATCTATATTTTGAACATGCAAGTTTTTTCTTGTCTCGTCAGAAATTTGATTTTCTTGCTTTGCTTCCGGATTCTCCTGTTCCAATGCATTTTTTAAACTGAATTTACTATTATATAGCATTGTATCGTTTAAAGATTGCAACAAAGTGATCACATCCTTATCAACTGAATGTCTTGCAGCATAGTCCAGTATTTGATACTTGTAAGCTGGAAATTTCAAGGATTCAAATTGTGTGAGAGCTTTGACTATGAAATTCCTATTGTCACTTGCCTTATTCACCGCTTTGTGAACAGATGTTCGATCACCCTCGGCTTCACGTGATGTGGATTTTATTTTGTTTGATTCATCCATTATTTTCACTAATGTAATAACGACAGTATATTTTTTAATAGTTTCACGTATTGGAACAAAGCTGGCAGTCTTAATCATGAGGGCATAATATTCTAGTGGAAACATGTGTTAAAATACTACATTGCTATTAGTATTGATGATGAAAAATTTACTTTCGATGCTTTTTTTGTCCTCTATTATCATGATAGGGACAACAATAGGGATTGCTACTGCACAATTGGATAACAGTTCGCAGAACAATACGAACGACACAACGGCTGCTGTTATAAATTTGACTAATGCAAGTTCTTCCCTTGAGGATGCTCAGAATATGAGTGTCATAGAAGGTACAATGAACCAAACCGGATAGACCACAACGTTACTAGCAAATACTTACTAGATTATGCTAAATTTCCCCTCTTTTTTACATAAAAATCAAATTCAAGATTTCATATTATTGGATTGGATATCTTGGCAGCATTTTTTATTTGTCCAGATTGTAATAATAACTTCATGGTAAACTTCAAGATTTAGTAACGATTAGTAATCTCTGATAAAATATGTCGATAGAAGACGTTTGCCTTTTCTGTCACCATAAAAAAGAAAATCATATGCCAGATTTGCATGATGACAATACCAGACGCAATTTTCCTGAATGCCATTTGAGCAGTTTATATAATGAAGAATCGAAACAGAATAAAATTACGTAGTGCTCTGGAACCGTTATAAATTAAGTTAGCAAGTACAAAGGTATGCCATTGCATGACATATGCCTTAGTTGCGGTCATAAAAAGGGGGATCATGTCTCTGGTGAGGATTCACATTGCGATAAAGCATATTGCACATGCGTCAAATTTAAAGAAACTACTTTGACGAATATTTTTCTATAGCAAGTCAGAGTTCGGGTTCTCACTCCAAATGCAATTTCGTTTCTTTGATGTAGGACACCAATTTGAGTTGCTCGAAGTGTCAGTCTACGGATTCACAGTAAAAACTATATCCTAAACCTCTTACAGCGAAAGTTATGGATCATGCCTAACAAATCTTTACTTTGTTCTGTAGTAGGTGTTAAATAACTTGTTGTAGATCGCTTATTATGGGAGACACATTCGATAAAGTAAAAGAAGGAGTTAAAAAAGCCGCAGGCAAAGTTGAAGATAGTGCAGAGAAAGTTGCTGATCCTGATACTTATAAGGGTTCAAATAATCGGAATGAAAATAGAGAGTATAACAAAAGTGGAGGTAATGAACCGATGAATCCTGAGGACATAGCAGCGCATGAAGCCACTGCTGTTAAGAGAGACCATGATTCGGAGATGGCGGAGAAAGGCCAAACAGGGACCAACAGTCCTGAAGCACGAGAAAAATATAAGAAAAGTGGAATGACAGACGCAAAGTAAAAATAAAAATATACTTCGTAGCTAGTTATTCCCATAATTTTTTCCCGCAGTCTTTCCTATACCCTATAATGGATAGTCCAGTTTTTTGAGTCATACGGAAAGTTCGCAACTTTCGTTAATTAGAAATTCTATCTAACTTCTATGACTTCGCCTACTATCTGGTTCATTGCAGCTTCTGCAATGTCAAATGAATATTCTGCAGTTCTTCTTATGTGTTCAAGAATCAGTTTGACATAGATATTGTTGTAATTCCTTGGATTCTTATCCTTATCGATTTGAGCTACAATGTCATCTTCAATTGATCTAATGTTTTCAGACTTATCCACTATACTGTCGGCCAAGTAATAATCCTTTCTAAGGAACGCTTCAATTGCATCGCTTAGAAGTTGCAGTGATAAATCACTCATTTTCACAATTCTCCTTCTTAATTCCTCAGGAACTGTTCCTATGAGTGAACTTTTAATGGCAATTTCAGATGCATGGTCTGCGATTCTCTCAAGACTCCTGACTGCTGCACTATAACTGAGACAATCAGCGGGGCTTTTCAAACCTATTGCTCTTAGTGTACTCTCATTCTGAGAAGCAATAACAAGGTTTCGTAAAACATAGAGACTGAATCTATCAACTTCGTCGTCTGATTTTATTACCGACTTGTATAATTCCTGACTATCTCCCGCCAGAGTAGAAATTGCATCTTTGTGCATCGATGAACCTATTAGGAACATTCTCCTTATAGCGGTGTTAATAGATAATTCAGGCAGGCTCAACAATACTTGAATTGTCACCATATCTGATGAATCAGCAATAATTTCAGTTCCAATTAGATTTCTGCGAACAACTTCTCTGATTGCATCACGCTGTGAAGGATGAATTCTTCCTGTTTTTGATTTCAAATGCATTATGTTAAACCCTCTTAAATACATGGATACTACGGTACGCTTCAACGTAGGACCACTCTTGTCACTGGTAACAAAAGAAGTAGCTTCAAAAGTACTAGGACCCCTTACAACATTAGGGACTATGGAAAGTGAATTATTGGCTTCCCTCATTATAGTAACAGGATCACCAGCCTTGAGCTTTAATTGATTGACCCACTTTTTTGGAAGAGAAAGAACGTATGTAGATCTACCAGTATACTGGATCTTTCTTACTTCATTATTTTCAATTGCTTCCAATATAGATACTTGGATATCAGTATAATATGGGTTTTGTGTTTAGTGATCTGAAGTTATCATATAGATATACATATTCTATATAGTTTTTTAACGCCGTGGGCTCGGATCGCCTGTTACAACGTAGTATACACAATCACCTATGTAACAGGCATGGTCCGAGATTCTTTCCAAGTACCGAAGTATTAGCAGAGCTGAGACATAGCACCTTGGCTCAAAGTCTCTTTTCTTTGTTTGTGTTATGGCTTTCTTTAGATAGTTTCTAAAAATAGAATCTACACTATCATCCATCATGTATAATTTCTGAGAGGCGTTTTTGTCAAGTTTTTCTAGAGATGTTACGCTTAATTCTATCATCTCTTTCACTGTCTTTGCCATCGTAGTAACCTGGGATTTATCACAGTTTGGAAGAGGGCCTATTGTTTCCAGTACTTCAGCGATATCATAAGCATATCTGCCAAACCTTGAAAAGCCATATGCTGCATCCATAAATGATTGGATAAATCTGAGGTCTTTGGCAACTGGCTGGTACCTGGCTATCAATTCAGTAGCAAAATCAGTAACTTCAATTTGCAGCAATCTGAGTTTCTCAGAACCCTCAAAAATCTGAGAGCGTAGCATGATTCCTTTATCATATGATTCTAGCGCCGAATTAACAAGATCTACGGACAGGTGGCCCATATCCATTATTAGATTTGTAATTCGTTGTAATCCGATGTCTAAAAGTCGTGTCAATTTGCTAGTGTGAATTTAACCAAACTTGCCAGAAATGTAGCGTTCTGTAAGTTCCTTTTTTGGGTTCATAAATATTTGATTTGTTGATCCGTATTCTATCAAATCGCCAAGATACATAAATGCAGTAAAGTCTGATACTCTGGCGGCCTGTTGCATGTTATGTGTGACAATTATTATGGTAACATTGTCCTTTAGAATTCTGAGAAGCTCTTCTATTTTTGATGAACCAATCGGGTCTAGTGACGATGTTGGTTCATCCATTAGTAATACTTCAGGCTGCATCGCAAGTGCTCTTGCAATACAAAGTCTCTGTTGCTGTCCCCCCGATAGACTCATTCCTGGCTTATCAAGCTCGTTTTTTACTTCATCCCACAATGCAGCATTTCTTAAACTTTCCTCCACAATTTCTCTAATGATAGTCTTGTTGTTCATACCATTGAGTCTTAGACCTGCTGAAACATTATCAAAGATGCTCATTGTAGGAAATGGATTTGGTTTCTGAAAAACCATTCCGATTCGTCTTCTGATAATAACCGGATCAATTGATTTATCATAAATGTCAACTCCGTCTACCACGACCTTACCATCCGCATGTGCTCCAGGAGTCATTTCATGCATCCTATTAAGACACCTGAGAAGTGTAGTCTTACCGCAACCTGACGGTCCGATAAACGCTGTTACGGTTTTTTCCTTGACATTTAGGTTAATGTCTTTTATTGCTCTCTTAGCTCCATACCATCCATTAACATTTTCCATCCTTACCTTGTATTCTTCGGTAGCCTCTTGAACTACCCACTTTTCTTCGAAGGGTTCCTCTATAGCCAATTGACGT
This sequence comes from Nitrososphaeraceae archaeon, assembly GCA_046261955.1. Taxonomy (GTDB): domain Archaea; phylum Thermoproteota; class Nitrososphaeria; order Nitrososphaerales; family Nitrososphaeraceae; genus TA-21. Next base: position 11,080 of record JBHENS010000047.1, read on the forward strand.
CTATTATTTAAGAAAATCGATAATTATGTATTATCTATATAGTAAATATAGACATATTGATCACATTCCTGCCTTAAACGACCTTTTTTGAGCCAAAAATCTTAATCCAACGCTCAGAGCCAATATCATCAATATCAAAATCAGGGCCGAACCCCATCCAAAAGCATGGGCTGATTCGTACGGTTGGCTGGCCAATCTCCAAATTCTCAATGGCAATGCATCTACAGGCC
>JBHENS010000048.1:0-11186 GCA_046261955.1 Nitrososphaeraceae archaeon
TCTAGCCCTACAGATGCAACTTTGGACAATTTCGATAAGGCAAAAGGTACTGTGACGTATGCCCCTGGATTGGACTATGTTGGTAATGACAGTTTTGCTTTCAAGGTAATCGATGACAAAAGTGTAGAGAGTAACAGTGCAACTGTAAGTATAGAGCTGAAAGAAATAACTGTGGATACAGCCTCGAATGATTCAGCTAACAAAGCTCCTACAGCTTTTGACCAAACCGCATCTGTTGACAAAAATAACCAGTTGAATATTACCCTAACTGGAGAGGATGCCGATAACGATCCAATACAATTTGTAATTGTTTCTAGCCCTACAGATGCAACTTTGGACAATTTCGATAAGGCAAAAGGTACTGTGACGTATGCCCCTGGATTGGACTACATTGGCAATGACAGTTTTTCGTTCAAAGTAACCGATGACAAAAGTGTAGAGAGCAGTAGTGCAACTGTAAGTGTGGAGGTCAAAGAAAATAATCTGACAAATCAGGCACCTCAGGCTTTTGACCAAGTTACTAACGAAGCTAATTCAACTGACTATAGATACGCAGTATGGAGTGCCGGAGAAGAGGAAGACAGATTCATATTCTTTTCTCGCAGTACAGATGGGGGAGAAAGTTTTTCGTCACCACTTAGCCTTAGCGGAAAAAGTCGTTCACCTGTATTCAATCCTGGAGTATCATCGGCTGGTAACAACGTGTATGTAGTCTGGCAAGGTCAAGCTGAAAATGGCAATCAAGACATATTTATGAGAAAAAGTGTAGATTATGGTTCTAGTTTCAGTGAAGGTGAGAATTTAAGTAATGATCCAGGCGGATCAGGGAATCCAGAGGTAACAATAAATGGTAACATAACATACGTTGCTTGGGAGGGTACAACTCCAGGCAATAACTACATATTCTATTCAAAAAGTGATGATGGTTATGAATTCCATTCGCCACAAAAAATAGGTGACAATAAGGCAATACCGTACAATCCAGAATTCGTAGTGAAAGATAATTCAGCTACTGATAGCTTTACTTACAAAGCAATTGATGACAACGGGGCTGAGAGTAATGTGGCAACTGTGGATGTGACTATTGATGCAATCGATCAAGCTAGCTTGGAAGATGAGGCTAAGAGTATATCAGTAGATACAAGTCAGGAAATTGACATAACTTTGGAAGCGAAGGATCTGAATAAAGACCCTATACAATTTGAATTAGTAACACCTCCGACTGAAGGACGTTTGGACAAATTTGATCCTAATTCTGGTAAAGTAACCTACGTTCCAAATGAAGACAATGAAATCGACATACGTTGGCATAATTACATTAATGGGCAAGACAAAATTTTGACTAAAAACATAGATGGTGGGGATAGTACCGGAGGACCAGACAATAGTGATCCTTTTGAAGCGACACAATGATTATAAAAAATTTCAAAAGTAATTTTTCTTTGGTTAATCTTTCTATGAATTGAAGACACTCATTCAACAGGATTTTATTTCTTTTTACTTTCTAAATAATTATTTAAAGTGCAATTTTCAATAGATAATGAAATCAATTGTCACAAATTAGATTTGGCTTTGTCATCCCACAAGGTTGGAGGAATGAATTACCGCAAATGTCATCTGCTGATCAATTCAAGTATTCTAAAGACATTGTCATTGGCGCAGAAAAATATGGTTTTGATTCAGTATATGCCTATGATCATTTTATACCACATTATAGATACCCCAGTACAGGAAATTTTTTCGAATGTTTTACTCTGTTATCGGCCATCTCTACGTACACAAAGAAGTTAAAGATAGGTCAAATAGTAACCTGCAACTCTTACAGAAATCCAGCACTTCTCGCAAAGATGGTAGCCACACTAGATGCCATTACCAATGGACGCACAGAACTAGGAATCGGGGCTGGTTGGTATGAGGAAGAATACAAGTCGTATGGCTATCCCTACTTCTCAGACATAGTACGCATTTTACAATTGCAAGAATCAATTCAAATAATAAAAAAATTGTGGACTCAAAAAATTGCAAATTTCCATGGAAAATATTATTCTGTTAAAGATGCCATATGTTTTCCAAAGCCTCTTCAGAAACCGCATCCTACGATAATGGTGGGAGGTTCTGGTGAAAAGTATCTGCTAAAGGTTGCCGCCAAGTATGCAGACAGATATAACCTTTATTTTGGGACACCAGAAGAGATGAAAAGAAAAATAAAAATTCTAAATGACTACAATTACCAAAATAGGAAGATAGAATATTCAATTGTACTTCCTTGTTTAGTGGTACAAGAAAATGAACAAATAGAAAAAATCATAAAGAAAATGGGTAAACAAAAGATGACGGTAGCGCAATTCAAAAAATCAATTGCTGGCGGATTTACTGTAGGAACTATCGAAGATATCATGGAAGGAATCTCTCAGTACGTAGACGTTGGTGTTAATCATTTTATATTTCATTTTTTACATTTAGATAGTAGCGTTCTCAAAGAATTATCCAAATTGATAAAGAAATCTAAAACCTCTTCTTAACCATTATTGCACATGGTTTTCTGAGCAGAATATTTAATTTCATGTTCATTTGATTCTTATGCTGATTTGACAAAAATCGCATCAAGGGTCGATTCTGAAATTGACATACTCACATTACAGTTGCAGCAACTAATTAGAGTTCCTAGCGTCTCTGCAAAGAAACAATTGACATTGACAAAATGCGCAGAGCTAGTTTCTAAAATTATGTCCGATTCTGGAATAAAATCAGAGCTGCTAAAATTAGATAACAGTTCAGAACAAGTTTCTCCAATTGTATACGGGGAGGTAAAATCCAAAAGTAATCCAAATGGAAAGACAATTCTATTTTACAACCATTACGATGTACAACCTGCTGAACCCATTGAACTTTGGAATGATGAACCTTTTAGTGGTAAAATTGATGGGAATTTCATCTTCGGGAGAGGCGCTTCTGATGACAAGGGTGAATTAATAACTCGAATCAAGGCAGTCGAATATTTCCTCAAGGAAACAGGCGACGTTCCCTGTAATGTCAAATTCCTAGTTGAGGGTGAAGAGGAAATAGGTAGCTCTCATCTCGAGCAATACTTGATCAAATATCAAAAAAAATTTTCCTGCGATGCTACGATTTGGGAATTTGGATATGTGGATGAACATGAGAGACCGATAATTAGTCTTGGAATGAAAGGATTGCTTTGTGTGGAATTACATTCAAAGTGTGCCAATGCTGATCTTCATTCCAGTTTGGCAGCAGTGGTCGAAAATCCTGCATGGCGTCTTGTTCATGCCCTGAAAACCATACGTGACGAGAATGGTAGAATCAATATCAAAAACTGGAATAACGATGTTCGAGATTTTTTGCCCGAAGAGATAGAGTGTATTAGACAAGAGGAGTTTGATATATCAAGCTTTAAAAAAAATTATGGATTAAGTCACGTATTCAATGATGGGGATATTGAAGAAATAAAAAAAGCAAATGTTGGAGGTGTAACGTCTAACATAAGCGGATTGTTCTCAGGTTATATTGGTGAGGGTTCCAAGACCGTCTTGCCTAGTACTGCCATGGCAAAACTTGACTTTAGGCTAGTACCTGATATGATACCTCAGAAACAATTCCAACTGTTAAGGGAACACCTTGATAATAATGGCTTCAAAGACATCCAATTGAAATTTCTAAGTGGCGAACCTGCCTGCAGAATTCCCATAAATGATAACTTTGTAAAATTAGTCGAAGCCTGCGCTAAAGAGGAATATGGACAGGTTGTCATGAGTATATCTTCAGCTGGAACCGGACCCATGTGGTATTTTAATAATATATTGGGATGTCCATGTGTGAGCATTGGTTGCACTTTCAAGTACAGCAGAATTCATTCGCCAAATGAATTTGTCCGAATAGATTTGATTAAAAAAACAACAAGATGTATGGGAAATATAATTGAGAAATTTGGCAAAAGTGCGGACAAAATTTAGTTAGCAAATAGTCAGATAGTAAAGCATCTTTCAACTATTTTTCTAGATGATTGGGAGGAATCTGCAGTAAAAATGTGGATCAACTAATACAAGAGATTAACCTTGGCTACTTACGTATGTAATCAAAATGACAAATGGCTTACTCAAACTTGTATTCAAAATAAATATTAGTGAATTCGTTTAATCCAATGTAATGACAATGAATTGTCCGCAGTGCGGTACATTGATGGTATGGTTGAATGGTTCTATAATGCACGATCAGCAGATTAATTACTATGAATGTAGAAACTGCAAGATAAAATTAAACACATTGCCTGATGGTACTTATGAAATAACTCAACAAGAAAATGAACAAAGGTTAGAATAAATAAATAAATCTGTAAATCTTTGACAAAATCATGAATCAAGATAAACAAAAGTTACTCAAGGAAAATATAAAAAAAAGAGACCAAATCATCGTTCTTCCTGGAGTGTTTGATGCATTGAGTGCAAAAATCGCCCAGCAGGTTGGCTTTGAGGCAATGTTTCAGACAGGATATGGCTCTGCTGCTTCATTATTGGGATTACCAGATTTTGGGTTTCTAAATGCAGGTGAAAATATTGAGAACGCAAGAAGGATAATCAGAGCCGTTGATGTCCCAGTAATAGTTGATGTGGACACCGGATATGGCAATCCTCTTACTGTTTGGAAAGTAGTAAACGATTTGATTGCATACGGGGGTTCTGGAATATTTCTTGAGGACCAAGTTTGGCCAAAAAGGTGTGGCCATATGCGAGGCAAAGAAGTAATTGGCACTGATGAATATATCCAAAAGTTAAGAGCAGCCCTTGCAGCATCCGCCAACAAGCAGTTCACGATAGTCGCAAGAACAGATGCTCGAGCACCTCTAGGTCTTGACGAAGCAATAGAAAGAGGCAAAATGTACTACAAAGAAGGAGCAGATGTTGTCTTTGTTGAAGCTCCCCAATCCGAAGACGAGCTTCGAGAGATTCCTAAAAAGATCGATGCCCCGCTGCTTGCCAACATGATAGAAAATGGAGTTACCCCGACTTTTTCTGCAAATGAGCTAAAAACTATGGGCTATACCATGGTTGTCTTTCCACTTTCTGGATTGTATGGATCTGCTTTCGCTATGAAGAAGATATTTTCCGATCTTAAAAAATATGGATCTACAAAAAATTCTAGAGATATCATGCTTGATTTTAATGAATTCAATGAACTGGTTGAGTTATCAAAATTCATGCAAATGGAAGAAAAATATCAAAGTTAAGTTAGGAGAACTCGAAAGGTATCATGACACCATCATTTTGTTTTCTTAAAAAAATCTGGTAAAGTTACTTTTATTCAATCAATCCGCTTCAAATAATAAAGCGAGAAATCGGTACTGTTGTAAGATAGCGTTTGTAAATAATTTTCCGGTATTTCTGTTGTCTGTCTAGATTTTAATTCTAACAAGTACAATTGGTCATTTTTGTTTGACTCTAAAAGTCTTGTATTGTTATCAGCGAACAGAAATGTTCTATTGTGTAATTCTAGCTCCATCCAACCTCGTATATGCTTACTACCCATTATTACTGAACCTTCAGGTGTATTGGTATTGTTATTTATCCAATCAATTACAGACAGTAGTGATCTTGATTCAGGTAAAGATATTGAATTGTATTGCATTGTCAATGGACCATAGTGACTTATATACGGATGGAAGATACCGTAGACATTAAGGTAGGAATTATTTGGACTCATTGCAAACGCAGAACCAAGAAAGAGAAATGGAATAATAATCACAAGATAGTTATTTAATTTCTTTTTAGAGATTGCAATATGCCTATTTTCAATTAATGTTACAAATCCATGTCCTGCGAATAATGAGAGAAAAATGCTAAATATGACAATCCATCTATCGGGTAAAAATGCAGATGTGTTTGGGAAAAGTATCCATGAAAATGAACCCAATAATGAAATAAAAAATGGAATCTTAAAGATAATTATTTTTGATTTGATTAGACCTACTAAACCTGAAGGTAATAAAATTGCATTCATTACCAAAAATAGAACAATTAGGTTTACTGGATTATAGATTTCATTTATTTTATCATTGCTGCCTACGAGATTTAAATTAGAGCTGAAAGTATCAAAATTTGCTACAAGTGAAATACCATATACGACCGTTATAATTATTACCAAGTACATGAGTAGTATATCTCTTTTTACAAATGAAGATACGATGAGACTCAAAGATAAGAGAAAACCTATCATTCTGTCTGCAAGTACTGAAATAATACTTAATGGTACAATTACCGCAACCATCTTTTTTGACAAGTTTGGAATTCGGGCTATGCATAATAAACAAAAAAATGTCAGAGTAATGGCAAGCATGTCTTTATGAAGATCCCATGATGTCCTAAGCAGCGATACCTGGAACATTACAAAAACCGACAAGAAGATGCTTTGTAAATTATTAAGATGTAAAAGATTCCTGGCTATTGAAAAAATAACTAGTGAGAATAATCCAAAGACAAGTACTATTGATGAAGATATAATTAATCTTGGATCAACATGGAATACTTCTGATATTGCATATAGTAATGATACATAAAAAGAAAATTGATTTGATATTGTGGGCCAATATCCATCAAAGTTTTTCATGACAGGCAAATAATAGTTTATTACATCATATCCGATAGGATAAGGCAATGGTAATATTTCTGGAATAAGTCTTAGAATAAGGGCTATTGAAAAAACAATCAAATAGCAATATTTTTTGTTATTTGTAATAATGTTCTTTATCTGCAATTTAGAAACTTTACTAATATATCTCATTTTGTTTATTTCTTTATTTCGTATGACGTAAAGTTATTGAAAAATTTTTGGATGTGGATTTGGGCGACTAGAGCCTTTTATATTGCAGTGGAAAATGATTTATGTGATTTCATTTTATTTAGAATTTCTAACTTCCGTTGTAATTTTTGACCTACCGAAATTCCTGTCTAAATTAATCGATTGCCAAATTTTATCGTTAGGGTCTTTGTACTCGGTTTTCTAATCATAATTGTCTGCTTGAATGATAGCCTCTATAGGATGTTTAAGCCAATATAGGGTGTATTCAATCCACGACCGTTTGAGTTCTCAGCGGTATTATGCTATTCACGAGTATTCTCTAGTTATTTTTGTAAATACATCCTTGCGAACGACCCTAAATGATTGGATTATACTTGAATGACAAAAAAGTTGAGAATTGAGGATAAAAAGATCCCAAGTAATTTATTGTAGGCAAATATCATACTTTTGTTGATTGATATCCGTAATATTCTGACCTTAAGATATGATCCAACTTTAGAAATTAAATCATCAGTCCCTGAAATTATTCCTGATCAAGTCAAGAGTAATAGAAGTGAGCCTTATCCATCTTCCAAAGAGATTGAGAAGGAATTCAGGCTTATCATAAAGAAAGATATATCCGAACTAGATCCAAAAAGAGTTTCACTTGCGCTCAGTACAGGTGTCGATTCTAATCTGATTTTATCATTATTAAGGGATGAGTATCCTAAATTAGATATCAAATGTATTTCTGTTAGTTTTGATGAAACGAGCGAAGCAACCTTTGCCAAGAAAATAGCCGAATCCAAAGATATGGATTTTTATAACGTTACTATAGATAATCCACTTAAAGACTTACCATTTTTGATTAGTATTATTAAGGAGCCAAGATGGAATTTATATCAATATTATTTTATAGAAAAATCAAAACAGTACTCAAATGTTCTCTTTACCGGTGACGGTGGAGATGAGCTATTTGGCGGTTATACTTTTCGATATAGTAAATTTCTGAAATTATTCAAGGAAGGAGATGATTGGAAACAACGAGTGCGTTACTATCTTGATTGTCACGAATGGGACTGGGTGCCAGATCAGGAAAAAATTTTTGGAGAAAACATTAGATTTGATTGGTCGTCAATTTATTCACTGTTAAAGTTGTATTTTGACAATGATTTGGACCCATTAGATCAGGTATTTTTGGCTGACTACAATGGTAAGTTAGTATATGATTTTGTTCCTACAAATGATAAATTCTTTAATTATTTTGGGGTAACTGGCCTCTCGCCTATTTTAGATAATAAAATTATTGACATGTCCTTTAGGATTCCACCTTCAGTCAAATTCAATGACGAAACAAATGTCGGAAAAATTCCGCTACGAAAAATTCTCTCTTCGTTAGAGGATAGTAACGTATCTGATACAAATATCGGATTTGGAATGGATTTAAAAAATCTATGGTCAATTAATGGTAAAGAAATTGTTAGCGCTACTCTTTCTAATGCAAGTATATTTCGTGATAAAATAATCAGCGGCGATTTTTACAATCACATGATAAAGATTATTGAGGAAACGCAAAATGTGAGGTACATTAGTAAAATGTTGCAGTTGCTAAGTCTTGAAATTTGGTACAAAATGTTCATCACATTTGAAGTAGGTACAAATTATAAGATATAGTTTTTACGATGGAATTTAAAGAGCATTATTGGCAAACTTGAAATCCTTTACTTAACAGAATATTACACATAACATTTTTCAGTAGCTTCCACGAATGACCCATCATCCGGTTCTAATGTAGTGGTTAATTTAAATTCATGAAGAACAAGCTTTTTGGCCTGCAGCGTATCTTCATTAAGGGATTTCGTTCATTCAGATTTACTTTCTGAAACATCAATCGTGAGACCTCCTGATTAAAAAATATATTTCCTTAACAGATTTTATATGCTTCAAGAATATTTCTTTCGTATTTTTCCCAAGTTAGATAATTTCTGGCGTAGTTGAAACTATCGACTCTTTTCTTGTGTAATTCCTCCATGTTTGTTTTGAAGTTCTGTAATTTCAGAGCTAGATCTTCATAGTTTTCAAATGTTAAACAATTATTTTTTAAAGTGCGAACCACTGATGTTAAGTCGGATGTCAACATCACGAACAGGCCAGCGTGAGCATACTCATAGGCTTTATTGGGATTCAAAAAAGAATGAGACCAGTGTTTCTTCCACGGCAGCAAACCTATTGAATTTTGTCTCATTTCTAAGAACATCTTATCTCTTGGAATGAATCCCGTTGCCTTGAAATTTCTAGATGACTCAGGTTCCCATCCTATTATTGTCAGATTTCCCATATCCCGACTAATGAAAAGTTCCCTTAGACCTGACATATCTCTCTTGGTATGGTGTGTATTCTTGCTTTCGCCCCCAGCATAAACGCATGATAATTTCTCATGGAATTCAGGTTCATTAAACTTCCTTGTTTCATCTTCTGACGGAAAGTTTGGTACTACAAATATATTGCCTATACTTCCCTGTTTTAGTTTCATTAAATCTTGTGCAATCTGATCAGAAACTGTTACTGTAGGCACAGAAGATACCAATTCCTTCTCCCATTTTGTCCAATTGGAAATTTTCCGGCGAGAGATAAAATTCAATTTCATGTCATTAATAACTCTAGCTATTCCAGAACGGCTTCCAGTATTGTCTTGTAGTTTTAAACTTTCCGCATGGACTAATGAAAGCATACCAAAATATTCATGATCGTCAAAAACGACGGGTAGTCCGAGGTCATAAGATATTTTCGCCGATCCAATATTGTGTGAATGTACTATGTCTGGTCTAAGTTTATCTGCCAATTTTTTTACCTGTTTCTTAATACGATCATAGAAATATGGAATTCCAATCATAGCTTTGGCAGTCCAATCTATAGGATAGATTCCTGAAAATGCAGGAGAATGACTGTTAGGGTTGAGTCTACCGCCAAAAAATACTTCAAACCCATTTTTCTTCCCTGTCAGTGCAGCTTTTTCGACCCTAGAATCAGGTAGGCCATCATCTGATAAATGAAGTACTCTCATTATATCATCCTGTAATCAAGGATTAACTTTGACAAAATCTAAAGACACATTCTGAATTATCATTTCAGTTATTAGAATTTGCCTAAGTATTAACGTATCATGATGATAATTTGTTTATTGGTCATTTACAATATTACATTTGTGAGAGACAAACTGCAAATTAAACGAGTAATTCCACGTTTGAAGAATATGAAGAATTGATAGCACAACTGAGATCTAGTAAGTTTAACAACGAAAAAGTCTATGGGAGGAGGATCAGAATTTATTATTTCGCAAGAGATCTTATTTGGGAAAAGTATGAGCAGAATATTCAAGAAGCTAATAAGACGGCTTAACTATTACTGGGAATTTGACGTTAAATAGGAAATAATGAGATTCGTTTAATTAGCAGAGAATTAAAGAGTTGACCATAGAATATTCATTTGCATATTTTACATATATGGGACCAAGCTGGTGTAGCTTTTATTCTAGCAAAATTCCAGAGAAAGAATGGCGATCAAAGCAAGGTTATAAGGGTTAAAGGTCCTGATAAGTATGGTATAGACGAATTCTATAGAAACAACGGACTATTTGTCACGACTGATGAATTTGTTCGGAAATCAATAGCAGAAGCGAAGAAAGCGGATGTAATTCATATTCATAGCTTACCTGAAATGGTAATTAATATTCGAAAAATTTACGGAAAATCTAAAATCATTATACTTCACTACCACGGGACTGACATACGTGGTCTTAAAGAGAATGTGAAAGAATCCAATTTTCGTATATCAATTAGTGGTAAAAAACTTCTAAGTCACTTAGTTCTAAAACGAAGACACATAAAAGGACAAAGATTTGCGGATAAAGTGATAGTATCGACCCCTGATTTGCTTCACCTAGTAAGGGGATCAGTTTGGTTACCTAATCCTGTAGATACTGATCATTTTAACTGCAAATTGAATGGGAAAAAATCAACTATTGAACGAGCTTTACTAATACACAGTGAACCCACAGATACCAAGCTAGCCATCGATTTTTGTAAACACAAAGGACTCCTAAATATCGAGACACATGATAGAACCAAGAATCCCGTCAGTCACAAGGATTTACCGAAATTTTTTGAGAATTATGATATATATCTTGATTTAAGGTTTGTTAATGGTGAACTCCTTCAAAATCTTAGCCTAACTGCTCTGCAGGCTCTGGCATCTGGCTTAAGGGTGTTGAACCATAACTTGAATTTCATAGATAATTTGCCGTTGGAACACTATCCCGTGAATGTGGTGACTAAACTATCCTATATTTATTCTCAGAAAATGAAAAAGAACTATCCAGTGTTGGCTAAACTTGTATT
>JBHENS010000049.1:0-11060 GCA_046261955.1 Nitrososphaeraceae archaeon
GGATGAAGGATTTAAAACTCTATTGATAACTGAAAAAAAGAGATATCATGTGTACAAAAGATTTAACTTTATTGATCACGTTATCCTAGTTGACAGTTTTAGAGATGTTCTAAAGTCTGATATTCAAAACAGATTAAACAAATTGGAATGTATCCTTATACCTCACGGTACTTTAATTTCGACCTTGAGTTCTGATGAAATCGAAAGTATTAATGTACCTTTTTTTGGTAATAAATTCATATTAAGATGGGAGGCAGATAGAAACCTTAAACAAAAACTAATGTTAGAATCAAAATTACAAGTGCCAAGAGCGATAAATTCTAAAAGCGAAATTGATGATCTTTGTATAGTGAAGTTACATGGAGCAGCTGGAGGTAAAGGATATTTTCTTACATCTGATCAGAACGGTTTCGAAGATGGATTCCACAAACTCTTAAACGATAATGTGGTTACCGATGAAAATGAGCTTTACATCCAAGAATATGTAAAGGGAGTTCCTGTTTTCCTCCATTTCTTTTATTCTCCAATCTCAGGAGACATCGAATTCATGGGCGTAGATAGGAGATATGAATCTGATATTGATGGCATTTCGCGCATCCCATCAAAACATCAGCTTAACGTCCCAACAGAACCAACCTACAACGTAATTGGGAATATCCCGCTAGTTCTAAGGGAATCTCTTCTTGAGGGGGTATACCAAATGGGAGAAAACTTTGTTCAGGCCTCGGAAAGGCTCGTTCCACCGGGAATCCCCGGGCCTTTTTGCTTGGAAGGCGTATACACTAAGGATGCAAAATTCATTACCTTTGAATTTTCTGCAAGAATTGTTGCCGGAACCAATCTGTATGTGTCTGGTTCTCAGTATTCAGATTTCCTATTTCAAAATGACATGAGTATGGGAAGAAGAATTGCATTGGAAATAAAAAATGCGATAAGTAAAAGGAAGCTAGATAGAGTACTCACATAGTAATTCTAAGGTTTAGCTCCGATTGACATCGATAAAATTATTGATGGATAAGATCTATTGAATTTATCAAACCATAAATCGGGTTTTTCAAAAAGTGTTCCATTGTCTTTATGTCTTTGATATCCATCACTATTACTTTTTCATTTATGAGTGATACTATTATGGGAACGTCTTTCCATTCCAATACACCGTTAGTATAAATATCTACATTACAATTAAAAACTGGAGTATTGTTACTTTTATTTTTATATAAAATTCCTAGTCGATCTTGTGGACCTTGATCAATTGGCTGATTTGAGATTGGCTTATATACAATTGTATGAAAATGGATATCGTTTCCATCAGACTCAATCATTGTAAAGTTACTCTTGAAATAAGTTACATTATTATTTAATACGTCAACTCTCCATTTCCCGCCCAGAAGATATTTAGAAGATAGGTTTGTATTGATGTCTTTGGCAATGGGTTGAGTACTAATATTGGACGTATCTTGCAAGAACAAAATAGTGTTTATTGTTCCTTCAGCATTGAAAGATGAATTTGCTGATTTATCAATGATACTCGATGGGTCAGTAACATAAGCTTGTCCATACACATGTGAATCAAAATTATTATTATCATTAAAAATTAAGAACTGAAGACAAATCATAAATGAGATTAAATTAATAATAGAAATAATAATCCACTTTCGACCCAGTATCATTACTCAAAATTAGAAATTCAACATAACTTAAATTTTACTTTCGATGATTTTAGATGAAGAAAGGATTTGAAACAAATGGAATTTCGAATATAGTCATACGGGGGATACAGATGTACTAAAATTAATATACCATCCAAAAATCAATGAGACTGATGTTTAATGTTTCCGTTGACAATTATGGCATAACAGTAGGCAACAAGGACAAGACAATTTACCTTGATCCCAATAAACAACCTAATTCTGATTTCATTTTTATTTCTCATGCACATACTGATCATTTATACAAGAGCGTTAAAGAAAACGGTAATAAGATTATAACCTCAAAAATAACTCACATGATTGCCACGCATCGTGGATACAAATATGGAAGTACATATGAAGAACATGATTTCAAATTACTGGATTCCGGACATATTCTTGGATCAAATGGACTCCTCATAGAAGATGAGTTGTATTACACGGGGGATATTTCAATAAGAAAAAGAGCGTTTATGAATCCGGCCATTATACCCAGAGCCAAAACTCTGATAATAGAGTCTACCTTCGGTCATCCTGATTATGTTTTTCCAAAATTTGAAAGCACTATTCACAAGGCTAATTTAATAATTTCAGAAATGTATCATCAAGGTATACCAGTTATTTTATTAGGATACACTCTAGGAAAAGCACAAATTCTAACAAATTTATTTAGACATTGGAAACCATTAATTGTACACGATTCAATAGACGAAATGAATAGACTTTATTCAGAGTTTGGGATCAGCATGGATAATTACAATACTTTCTCCGAAGCAGAAAAAAACAACATACTGTCTTCTCATAGGCCATGGTTACTGATAGCTCCTATAGGATCATGCAAAAATGGATTTTTAGATTATATCAAGAAAAAATATGGTGCTCTATCTATTGGATTCAGTGGATGGGCTGTAAAGCCATATTACAAATTTGCGTTGGGTTTAGATCATTGTTTACCTTTAAGCGACCACTGTGATTACAACGATCTAATTGCAGTAGTAAAGAAATGCAATCCTGAGAAGGTATATACCTTTCACGGATTTGCGGAAGGTTTTGCGCAAAACCTGCGTTTAATTGGTTTTGATGCAGACCCGCTCGTTTACGTTAAAAGTAAAAAAGGCAAAACTTCAGTGAAACTTGACAGTTTTTTTGGTAAGTCAATATCTTGAATAATTGCAGACTCAAGCTGCACTATTCGATTTCAGTTTTACACCTATCTACCACAAATTATTTTTTTTCCTGTTCCCTAAAATAGGGAATTACCTTCTTTCCAAACAACTCTATGTTTTTGAAATAGCCATCACCCCAGAACCTAATGATGAAGTGGTTTGTTCCTGCTTCGATAAACCTTTCTAACATTTCGATTACGTCATCAGGCTTGCCAACTCCTATTGCACTTCTTGCCACATCATCGGGTATTTGCATCGCAGCCCTTTTCATTTGTTCCATTAATTCTGGCTTATTCATTGCATACTCTGTAAAGTACTTTCGGAAATCAAATTCTGAATTTTGCTGGATATTGTGTACCTTCAATAATTCAGGTTTGTATAAACTAACTTTGACGGCATTCTTCATCTTGTTCCATGCTTCCTCACCATCATCTGTAAAATAAACATCTACATCGTTTGCAAATTGAAAATTACCAATATCTCTACCGTTTCTCTTGGCATGATCTTTGATGATGTCTGCATGGTGTTTAAACAATGCAGGAGTATAACCAATTGGTATCCACCCATCTCCGTAAATAGCGCATAGCTCTAGGGTTTTTGGCGCTCCTGCTGCGATATACACTGGCGGTCTCGGTTTTCTGATACTCTTCGCCTGCAAGCACGCATTAATGAGCTTGTAATATTCTCCATCATAATTTACCCTATTATCCGGATCAGAATGAAAAAGAGCTTCGATGACTTCCAATTGCTCTTTAAACTTAGTTACAGGCTTTTTGAATTCTATTCCAAAATCCACTACATTTTGTGCTTCCCCTGCACCTATACCCAATATTGCTCGTCCATTAGTTAGCCTATCCAAGGTAATCGATGAAAGTGCAATGGTTGATGGGTGTCTTCTAATTGCATCTGTCACACAGGTACCTACTTCAACATTCCTTGTAACTGCACCAATTGCCGCAAGCAATAACCATGCATCATTAACAACCGCATTTTTCCACTGGGGTACATTTGAATGATCCATGGACCAGATTGAATCAAAATCAATCCTATCAGCAATTTGACATGCTGTCATTATTTGGATTTCATCTAGACCTAGTCTGGCTATATTTAATCCCTGAGTAAAGCCAAATTTAGTTCTCATTTTATAATGGAATTATGCATTCAAATGAGTATATAAGGTTTGGATGAATTATACTACAATAACGACTTAACAAATCTGGTAGAACATGGAATCTCTTGTCAGAACTTTTGATTGAATATATATAAAATAGCACTATGCAGAAGAAGAATGTGAATCTCAGAGACTCTAAAATTTCAAAGAATCAAGGTAAAGAAAAGATTTTAGTTCGGTTGTTGGTTACCGGCAGAGTTCAGGGAGTGTATTTTAGATTTAATCTACAACAAATAGCAAAGAAAAATTCTGTAGTTGGATGGGTCCGAAATTTAACTGATGGGCGCGTGGAAGCATTTCTTGAGGGAAATAAAGGTGATGTTGATAAAGTTATAGAGTGGAGTAAGATGGGTCCTGATAATGCACAAGTGGACTATGTAAAAACTGACTACTTACAATATGAGGGAAAATTTAGTGATTTTGTCATTCAACCTGATGAAACTTAGCTCCGTTATTTATTCCCCCTGAGAATAAAATAAAACACAATTTAATGAACTTAACCAACATTCCATAGCAAATAGTGAATTGTAGTTTCATCGCAGATTTTGTAATTTTCGGTATGGCAATTGAGTAATGGTAAAAATTGAAATGAAGTAGTTGATAAACTCCAAATATTTTGGATCTAATAATTTAATTAAGAGTTACCTTGCATTAGTACCAAATATGTTACTAATACTAGTTTAGGTCTAATATGCCAAGGCCTAGTGCAATATAATATTTCTCCCGTCTTAGGTATACATCCGAATTAATCAAAAATTGCGCAGCGCAATCGTGTACAAATCATATATTTCAGAGGCGATTTCTGGTTCTATCATGTTTTCAAGCATTCTCCATTCCACTTTTATTCCATTCCAACCAGATGTATGCCACTTGCCTATAGGTAATGATTGGTCAACAATATTTTCATTAAACGGGTAAGGGTTTACGTATAGATAGGGTGATTCATAATTCTCATCTCCTGGAGAGACACCAACGCCAATTTGTTCGTTGTTTTTCATCATAAAGAATTCAACTGAGAAATCAAATCCATCAGGCCACAAATGGACGTGCGTGAAATGATCCCTCAATTTCATTCTGAATAATTCAAGACTATTGTTGGCCTTTTTTGCAAATGCAGTGTATTCAAATAAATACTTATGACGCAAAGTGAAAGACGACATCTTTGGCATATCGAGCCCATATTTAGTAACAATTGATTCTAGTCTTGTCTCAAATTTATCGCGAGTCAAATCTACAATATGCCCATTCTCGCTATCAAAATAAAGAAGCTCTCCAGTAAGTAAATGAATTTTTATTTCTGTCTTATTGTTCAGTAAACCAGTTGTTATTTCATCATTCTGTAAAAAAAGCGCATCATGCGCGTAATGCGGTAACTCCTCTATTAATTGTGATTTTAGTTGAGAGATTATTTTGCAGACAGTACGTAATTCAGTGATTTTATCTAGTAACCGAACATCATTCATTCGTTTTGTATATGTAAATATGTGTTAAATACTATTATCCCTTAGTAAACTAGGCCTATTGTTATTTACAATGTTCAGGATTAACTCAGATCATTCAGACTTCAGCTTCAAGCCGAATGCTATGAATAGATTGGGATGGATTTGTCCATGAACAATACTGGACACCTCTTCCACCGGTGCATTTCTTTTTACTGCTAGAACAAGTTTTTCTATCCCCTGTCCTAATTCCCGAATAGCGTTAATTTTCATGTCTGCTGGAATAGGCATCAAACCAGAGGAATTCTCCAAATTTGCGTTTTGTAGAGTTAGTGAATAATATTTTCAATAATTCTGCAAGATTTGAAGAAGTCTCATAATTGGCCAGAATTTTCACGTCTTTGTTGCTTTGATTTAGA
Source organism: Nitrososphaeraceae archaeon (assembly GCA_046261955.1). Lineage (GTDB taxonomy): Archaea > Thermoproteota > Nitrososphaeria > Nitrososphaerales > Nitrososphaeraceae > TA-21. The sequence goes on from JBHENS010000049.1 coordinate 5,884, forward strand.
ACATGACTTGGGGATTGATTTTTGGCAAACATTGAATTCATTTTATCAAAACTATGTCCAGAAATACCGTCTGTCATATTCATATTGGACGACTCATTTTTTTTCATTCCTATACTCATATTGAGCAGACTAGAAGCCTCCTTAGAGTCAAGTCCAGTTGATAAGCCATATTCTAGAAGAGATGCATCTGCAATATTAGCAACAACAAGTGCCTTGGTAATTGAGATAAGCTTTGGGAAAATGGAGTTATATTTATTAACTAAATTAGAGTTCTTGGCTATGTTGCTGTTGGTAGATGAAAGTTACCCTAATAAAACATCAGCCCTTTCTGAATGCATTGACCCTACTGACTTGTTTGTGTAAAGATCAACTGCTGCTAAATGTTTTTCAATTTCAAATTGCTTTATCAATGTGAATAATACTGAATCATTATTTTGGTAAAAATTGTGAGCAGACAGATTATTATTATTATTGGAAAAAATGAGCATGATGCCTATTAAGAGAAAGAATGCTAGAATAATTACCCTCAATTTAAGGTAACAACAAGTGTTACCAAATAAAAAATATGCGATAATAATTCGATAGGAAAAGGAAACCATGTGGAATATCTTCAATTAATCTCATTCTTGCATGACATATTCCTTATTGACAATACTTCATTTGATAGCATCTTGTTGTAGGAAATGCTTGATCTTCTTTGATTGACATGAATTTAAATTTATTTGGAGAAATCTTTTTAGAACAAACATGGATATAATTTAGTCTATAACATGGATCCAATTCATTCTTCGACATCAATTAATCACATTGCGATAAGTGTTCCTGATCTAGAGAAAGGCCTGAAATGGTATCAAGAAGTGATGGGATTTACGATTGTTAGGGGGCCTATCGAACTGACATCAGATGATATACAGGTGGGTAAAGCGCTTAAGAATATTTTTGGGCCGAAATTTAAAAAGTTAGGAATCGTATGGATGTCTTCATCTAATAATATTGGAGTTGAGATTTTCCAGTTCATTCAACCCAAACAACTTATCGAAAATAAACAAATGGGATATTGGTACGGAGGAGTTATTCACATAGCCGTCACCGAAAGAAACATAGAGGATTTACTGTTTAAGGTTATTAAAACTGGAGGAAAACAAATTAGTAAGATCTGGGAAGTAGACCCAAAAAAGCACCACAAATTAGTTTTCTGTTCAGATCCATTTGGAAACATAATCGAAATCTATTCACATAGTTTTAAACAATTCCACGCTAATCTGTAAAATTCTCAGAAAGTTTGAGGACTTTACTTTGAAAATTATTTATGTTTCCAAAACTGCATATTGCTATAGGCATTTTCGGCAAAATAATCTATAATCCTCAATTGACATATCACAGTTAATCAACAGCAGCATTCCTCAAATGAGTACCTTGCATATTCAACTGGAGAATACTTTCTTAGCAGTATTTAGGAGTACAACCACATTCTGCACATTTCGACAAAGTTGAACATGGTAAAAAGCTCTAATAGATATACTCTAAAAAATCGTTTTCAAAAACAAAAGCACAAGGCTGGCTGGAGTAACATAATCAAGTTTAGACTAGTCGACAAAGGAGACTGATTATTCCTTCCTCAGCCATTTATCGCCCTTCTTTTTGCTTCTTAACTGCCGACCAGGCTGTTTTGTGTGCGACTTCTTCAGCACTTTGTTTTTTACCTCCTCTTCTTTTTGCTGGATCCTGACACGGTTTCACTGCATTGCCATGGGTCTTTTTGAAAATGTGTTGGGCATGTTGAGCCAAGGAATCAATCTGTTTTTTGGTTCTTTGTGATAGAGCAGTAGATCTCGGTGACATCTTCTTGTTCGAGGGTCACGGTTTTTTAGGCATCTTCTTAGGGTATAGACAAAATCCTATATATCTGGAATACAAGCTTTGGATGGCATGTTTATTGCTAAAAGCAAAACGGCATTAATGCAAATTTTTCTCATTGCTTACCTAACAGGGATTCTCTGGTTAAGAAGAAATCCTTTATCCTTAATTTTTTCTGCGATAAGTCCCTTTTCTCTATTGTTTATACTGTTTATTATTAGCGATGGAAAGTATTTACCACTCTCTATCACAGGAAGTTTGGTAATGGCGTTGGTTGGATATGGCTTATCACTCGGCCAGGATATCTCTTTTTATAAAAATGAATACAAAATTCAGGATGTCTTCGTTGCGTCACCTGTTTCTCCAATAACTTACATGCTCGGTCTTGCAATTTCACAGCTACTTTTTGGATTACCTGCATTACTGGTATTGATGTCATTAGCTACTCTGTTTCTAGCATCTTCAATTTACATCCCTCTATTGATAATCACTACGTTACTTGTATGGGGCTCTATGTCTTCTATGGGATTTTTTCTATCATCTCACATGCTACATATGCGCAATGTTTCGCAAATAATCTCATTTGTAAACGTAATTCTTTCTATCCTGCCACCAGTTTTTTACAGTATCGAAAGGTTGCCAGTCCAATTTCAATACGCTTCTTATTTTGTACCCACTACTCATGCCTCCTTAATGATACAGAGCACGATGGGAATAGAGACACCAAAAGAGTGGTCGATTGAATTTGGACTTTTTGTCCAAGTAGCGTACCTCATAGGTTTTATGATTTTAGCTAAAGTGAAAGCCTTGTGGCGTGAAAGTTGATTATGCCAAAAAAGGACTTGATCAGAAGCTAAACAAGATCAAAATAATACAATATGATATAGGTCTTGAATTAGTGTATCTATCTTGATACTTGAGATAGAAACTATTATTATTATAAGAGATACATAAACTTTCACCTGATTGTATTAAATGAATTATGTGTTCTTATATTTAGAAACTTAAAGAAAGTAATATTTCTTATTTTCTCAGGTGAATAAAATAACATTGGCATGAATAAATCAGATAAACAAATAATCCAATATAACAATAATACCTGAAAAGTATCGCAAACCATTTAATATGAATTAAGTTGTAATTTTCCAAAAGGATAAATCTAGTTAGAGTAAGTTTGATAAATCATGGCAACAGAGGAGCTGTTCATCAGCGTAGTTATCATTTTAGTAGCGACACGGTTACTAGGTGAGTTCTCTCAAAGACTTCGTTTACCTCCGCTGGTTGGCGAGCTTGCCGCAGGAATAATTATTGGTCCTTATGTTTTAAAATTAATAACTCCTGATCAGAGTCTGAATGTAATTTCAGATTTAGGAGTTTTCTTTCTCATGTTGCTAGCTGGTTTGCAGATGGATCCTAGAGAAATAAGAAAGGCGGGGCTCCGTGGGGCAATTTTGTCAGTATTTGCATTTTCATTACCTTTTGTAGGCGGCTTCGGGATAGCAGCTCTTTTTGGTCTTGGAATCGTTCAATCTATGTTCGTTGGATTGTTATTATCTATAACTGCTGTTCCAGTCTCCACAATTGTTCTAATGCAATTCGGAATATTGGAAACTAAGCTAGGCACTACTGTTATTACGGCGGCTGTAATCAACGATATCTTTTCTCTTGTAGTCTTATCAATTGTGTTACAACTCCACGGAGCCAATGGTGCGTCCGTGAATATCATGGATACGACCATAAATTCTGTAATTAAGATCTTGCTATTTATCGGTGGAATATTTCTTGTCGATATATTATTTAGAAAAGCGAACGTCTGGTTTCAACGCCGAGGCGCTTACTTTTTTGAAAAACTACATACAAAGGAAGCTGCGTTTGGCATATTATTAATCTCCACTATTCTGGTATCTGTTATAGCACAGGTAGTAATAGGTTTACATTTTATTATAGGTACTTTTTTTTCAGGGCTGATAGTATACAAAGAAATTATCAGGAAAGAAAACTTTGAACGAGTCTATGGAATAATTTCTGCAGTATCATTTGGATTTTTTGCTCCCATATTTTTTGCCGTAATAGGAATCAATATCAACATGGATTCAATCGCAAACAACCTTCCTTTTTTCATAGTTCTGGCCATAGTAGCTGTCATCACCAAAGTAGGTGGAGGTTATATAGGTTCAAGGTTAACTAAATTCTCTAAGGAAGAGAGTTTGGCTATTGCTTTTCTTATGAACGGAAGAGGAATGGTGGAATTAGTTATAGCGTCTATAGGGTTTTCCTCTGGTATTATTGACTCAACTATATTCTCAATTACAGTAACAATTGGATGGGCTACGACTATTTTGGCGCCAATACTTTCAAGACCTTATGTCATGAAAATTAAGTCTCAAACAACAAACAAACCCAATCTATGATTTCGAAGCTTGTTGATTAGTACTTTCCTCAGACAATCCTATCCATCCATATCCTTTGACTTCTAATTCTTCGGAGAGCTCTTTTCCTCCAGATTTGATAATCTGTCCTTTTGACATTACATGCACTGTGTCAAGTTTTGACAAATACCTAAGAATTCTTGCGTAGTGTGTAATGATCAATAATCCCGCTCCTGTCGATATCAGTATGTTTATTGCTTCTGCAACAGCTTGGATTGCATCAATATCCAAACCAGAATCCGGTTCGTCAAGAATGGCAATTATTGGTTTGAGAACAAGCATCTGCATAACTTCAGATCTTTTTTTCTCCCCGCCAGAGAAGCCTTCATTTAGATATCTACTCAAAAATGTTTTTTGAAGGCCAACACTATCTAGATTTTTTTTCAGATACTCATGGAATTCCTTTACCGTTAAAAATACCTCTCTATCTTTCTGTTTTTCACTCAGACTTTTGTTTAGAATATTGTAAGCGTTCCTCAAAAAATGACTATAACCCACCCCTGGAATCTCTGTAGGGTATTGAAAACCTAAGAAGAGGCCTCTCTTGGCTCTTTCCTCCGTACTCAAATCAAGTATGTTTTCTCCGTCAACTAATATAGTCCCTGATGTAACGGAATATTTTGGATGACCCATTATCACATTTGCAAGAGTGCTTTTTCCAGAGCCATTTGGACCCATTATGGCATGAACCTGACCTCTGTCCATTCCAAAGCAGAGATCATTGAGAATTTGTTTACCATCAATATTGGCTGACAGCTTAGTTATATCTAAAAAAACCACAAATCTCTTTTTTTTCAAACATAATATAAATATTGAGTTACTTTATTCAAAATTTAAATTATTCATCTTATATTTTATACCAAATTGTCAAGGGGTTTGTTCATAGGTAGG
>JBHENS010000050.1:0-10967 GCA_046261955.1 Nitrososphaeraceae archaeon
CCCATTTTTCTTTATAAATGCCATTTTAAGATTAGCGAGGGAATATCGATTCAAGACTTAAATATTCTCAAGGATAATTATCAATAATGGGATTTATCGATAAAATTAAGAGGGTCCTTACTGGAAGTACAGATAGCACAGATAGGGTAGCAGAGCGGACAAAAGTGGCTGCTGGAAAGACTAAGAATGCTGCTGATGATGCAGCTTACAAGGCGAAAAGAGCCGCAGAGAGGGCCGATGAGGCTGCTGATAAAAGAGCTACAGACAGGGCCGATGAGGCTGCTGATGATGCAACTAACAAGGCAAAAAGAGCTGCAGATAGAGCTGATAACGAAGTAGATGACGTCACCGACAATTCAGACGAAGTAAAGAAAGGTTAACTCAGATCGTAAAGTATTACGTCCACTGAAAATTTTCTTTATCTGATCTTTGCTCAATATTATGCGACCTGACCTAAACTTGTAAGTATTGTGATTGGCGGGATATGTTTTGATACCTCTCAACATATCAATTGTAGTGTCAACTATATGATGGAAGACGTACATATTTACAAAAAGAGCCGCTGATTATGATAGGAATATCTAAGTTACCTCGCAAGTACTTTAAAAAATAAAAATAAAAAGATTGTTGAATTTCTTTCGTGCCCCTTTTAGGTTAGTGATGAAGTTAGCTCATCCTTAGAGGTCTGTACTATTCTGTTTCTTCTTCAGGTTCTTCAGTCTCTTCCTCTGTCTGTTCTTCAGTCTCTTCCTCTGTGTGTTCTTCATGTGTAGTTACAGTTTTCTTTTGATTCTGCGTTGTCACGGCTTCAACGGTAATTGAACTAACTGATGAGTCAGATGGGTTGTATTGTGAGTCTCCATCAAAGTGTGCCTGAATATCAATGCTTTCCAGAACTATCTGGTGCTTTAATGCTTACTTCAAATCTGTTGTGTCGGTAGCTTTGGGCGAGTCGCCATCGGTTATTACAGTGACCGATTTACCAGATATTGGTTTTTTCGATACAGAATCGATTAGTTTACCTGAGGCACTATAGGTTGCTTCAGCGGAGAGCTTGTCGTTTCCCTCAACCCTTAGACTCATAGAAGTATCTATAGCTGTAGTAGCAGTCTGAACTGTCCATATGAAGGAGTCCGGCGTTTGATCCGCATTTCCTTGAGCGTCTACAGCTGCTGCCGTAAATGTATGAGTATCATCAGAGAGGTTGGTAATTTATTTGAGTGTTGCACAAGCGATGTCCGCGCCATCAGTAGTACAGACGAAGTGATCGACGTCTGAAGCCGGAGTACCTCAGAAGATAAATGTAATTGAATCGGATGTGGTTGTTCAACTGTTACATCGACAGTTCCTGCTATCTGCAAGTTCAAATTTCCCTCAGTTCAAATGATTAAACTGTCAATCTCTGAGCCGTACTCAATTTGTAACCATAATATCCTGAAATTCTCCTGAAATGGGTTAAAATCTCATATGTTTGAACGGACATCTGGGTCGTATGCTTCAGTATTTCATCTCATTTTGAGGTCGCCAATTTCATTCATTCATCTTTAGAATGATCTATCGTACAGATCTTATCAAGCCAAAAATCTAATATCGAGGTTTGGATTGTAATGTCCCACGCGATTCAATGTCTCAGAAACAGATAGTACTAAATGCAGAACTAATAAGAAAATTCTTAACCTTGTAAGCCTCGTGGTTCTTTTTGTGATATTAACATAATCAGTAAGAGCATTATTGGATTAAGCTACCATGCAAAGTATCAAGCTATATTTTGTTTGATTCATGATAAGATTCTATTTGTATAGTTGCATGATTTATCTTAAAATTATTTTCAAGTATTGAATTTATCTCCTGCAAAACTTCTCTTGCCCTAATTTGATCCATTATCACCACATGAGCAGATAAGGCGTGGATACCAGAATTAATAGTCCATATATGAAGATCAAAAACACCGGTTACCCCTCTAATTTTTAGTATAGAATTCTTTATTTCTTCATGAGATAGATGTGATGGAGTTCCCTCTATTAGAATATGTATGGTCTTTTTTAGTAAGGACCAGGTCCTCGGGATAATTAATGCCGCAATGGCAATACTAGCCAGCGGATCTGCAATATAGAACTTGGTGGTAAATATTATAATGCCGGCAACTATAACCCCTACAGAACCAATTGTGTCGGCAAGTACCTCTATATATATTGCGCGGACATTCAAGTTTTCCTCTGCAATAGAATTATGATCAGTCATACGGTAATGCTTTGATGGAGAATGTGTGTGTGGATGGAGTATATACAGTCCCAGTAAATTAATGGAAAGGCCTACAGATGCAACCAATAGCATGGGAAGGCCGTTAATTTCTGGAGCTTGGTGGATCCTCTGATATACTTCATATAAAATATATATTGATAACAACATGAGGAACAGGCTATTTAGAAACGATACTAATATTTCAGAACGATAAAATCCATATGTTTGTTTTGGGGTCGCAGGTTTCTTTGTAAATCTTATAGCCAAGATTCCCATTACGAGTACTCCCACATCTATAAGCATGTGTCCTGCATCTGAAATTAATGCTAGACTTCCGATCATAAATCCGGCAAGTATCTGAACGATAAAGTACGCTGTGGTAAAAAATAAAACAAGTTTCAATGCATTGTTTGTATCTTTGAATTTTTTTATTGTGACCAATTAAATATCCATCCTCTTAATATTAGTTATATTTCATATTGGCTAAATTTCTTAATAAACAGTTATGATGATGAAATCAAACTTTATAGCATTGATTTCAGGATAGTTAAAATCTTATACAAATAGGACAAAATCAAGTGCTTGGGAAATAAGTACTGGCTTCTTTACAAGTGGAAATTACAAGACCTTCAGCTTGGTGAAACGTGGATATCATATTGGAGTAACGGGTAAGGGAATGTATCTTCCAGACTTTGGGCGGTGCAAATGTGGCCTGCTTAGTTGCTGTGTCAAGTTGCTGACTAACTCTACTGAGTTTTGGGCGTTTGTGATGTTATATAAAAAGATTATGTCCCCTCTATTAGTAATATATTTTAGTCGGTAAGGACCCAAGTTACGAGATGGATCCAACTAAATTGTTATATGCAAGCATACTAGCGCTAGCTATCTCGCTGTCTGTTTTGCTTACTGTATCAACCGTTGATCAGATACATGCAGCAAAATATCCCTACGACGCACCTTTAAGTGGGCAAAACGAAGTGCCCCCTGTTGAGACTTCTGCAACTGGAGAAGCTGAGTTTACGGTACTGGAAAACGACACTATAAAGTATAGGGTCAATGTTACTGGAATATCAAATGCTTCAGCAGCACACATTCACATGGGCAAGGAAGGAGAAATCGGTGACCCAATTATAGATCTTCTCAACACTCCGACCAGTAAAGACAAAGATACTGCATATGGTATGATATTCAGAGGAAACTTGACCGACGCTGGCCTTAAGGGCGAAATGCAAGGCAAGACATTAAACGACCTCGTTTCTGCGATGGACTCGGGTGACACCTATGTAAACTTGCACACTTCAGCAAATCCTAATGGAGAAATTAGGGGACAAATCGTTAATTCAGAAGGTCCGGCAGCAACATCAAGCAATTCAACCAATTCTACTGTGGGATTCTCTACTCTGACTGAGTAGTGGATCAAAGCATTCCCTTCATTTTTGATTTTTTGACAAATCAAATAATTTTTTTTCTTTTTTCAGACACTTACCATTAACTTTGCAAACCGACAGTGCATACTTTGAGTAGGCATATGATCGAGTATTCGAATCTACACAATAAACAAATTTTAAGATTTAACCCATAAAATATTGAAGGAAGAACCAGAATTCATTAACAGTAGGAGTTTTTGAATTCATGTGCATTTCAGGGTGAATTATTTATGCCTATTTTACAAAAGTGAAGAAATAATATAACATTGAAATGTATCTTTTGATACGCATATCATGTGAACAAATTATTTCATTCTAATGTACATTCCATTGCACAAGCAGATTTAGTCATACTCGGTGTACCCGATGAATCAAGATCACATGCAAAAAGGAAGGGCGCAAGCAAAGGACCTGATAGTCTAAGGCTTGCTTCGAACTATTATGAGTTTTTTGAAAGAGAGGGGAAGAGGATCCCTATTTGTCCCATGTCAGGTACACTTAAGAACAAGAAGATACTTGACTTTGGAAACGTGCCAAGGGATGATCTTTATAGATTGGTATTTGACATAGTATCCACCAAAAAAATTCCCATAACAATTGGTGGAGATCATTCCATCACAACTATTATTCTACAGGCAATATACGATACACTTGAAGGTGAAAAGATATCTCTTCTTTACTTTGATGCGCATCCTGATTTCGTTTCCTCAACTAGGAACTATTATGGGTCCGTTATTACCGACTCATCAGATTATATTAATTTTACAAAAAGTATTCTTATAGGTACTAGGGCGGCAGAAATGGAGGAATTAAAAAATGCATCAATACAAGAATTGGAGATCATGACTCCAATAGATATTATTGAGTTAGGTATAAACGATACTGTTAAAAAGATAATTGCAAAATGTGGATCAAATAAAGTATATATGTCCATCGATCTTGATTGCATGGACCCAGGAGTGGCACCTGGCGTATCTGTACCTGCCCCTGGCGGTCTATTTCCTTTGGATTTAATCTACATGATAAAAAAAATAAGTGAAAACTTAAAGATTTTGGGAATGGATATAGTAGAATTGTCTCCTGACTATGACCTAAATCAAAATACTGCAAATCATGCAGCCAGAATTCTTATGGAGATGATAGCATCATTAAAAATGTAAAATAAGGCGTATCAACGTAATTTAGGAAGTATTAATCTTTACAAGAGAAATATAAAATCAGTATTCATTTACATAACAAAAGGTGTAATTGAGAACACATTTTTTGTGGAGAAAATTTGAAAACCCACTTGATGACCTCTGCTTACTTTATTGCAGTTTCTCTATCGAATATCTCTTTTGTCATGCCTGGCTTTCCAAATTGTTCGGCAATATTTTTGTACGTTTCTATCTCGTGTTTAGATAATGGACGAATTTTCTTCATTGCTTCCTCAAAATTTTTCATATATACCTTCAGCTCGTTTTTTTCAGCCTCTGCCTTTTTTGGATCTTTATATTTTTCGATATGTTGTCTTAAGGCAAGCATGACCGCAGCCGATGCAAGGGCTGCAATATCAGCTCCTGTGTAACCTTCTGTCTGATTTGCAAGCGTATCTATCTTGACATCCTTTGCTAATGGCTTTTTCGAAGTATGTATCTTGAAAATCTGGATTCTTGACACTTTATCGGGTGGTGGTACATATAGCAATCTATCGAATCTTCCTGGCCTCAATAGTGCAGCGTCGATCATGTCGGGTCTGTTTGTTGCGCCAATGATAATCACGTTAGACAATACTTCCAAACCATCCAGTTCTGTGAGCAATTGACTAATTACCCTCTCAGTAACGTGCGAATCACTTCCAAGAGCGCCCCTCGTTGGCGCTATAGCGTCAATTTCATCAAAGAACACTATACAAGGAGCGGCTTGTCTTGCTTTCCTAAAAACTTCCCTTACTCCCTTTTCTGATTCTCCTACCCATTTTGAGAGCAATTCTGGACCTTTTATGCTAATAAAATTTGCTTCGCTTTCATGGGCTGCCGCCTTTGCCATTAACGTCTTTCCTGTACCCGGTGGTCCGTATAGAAGTATTCCTTTTGGAGGAGTAGCATCAGAGTGCACAAACAATCCATGATACTTGAGCGGCCATTCCACTGCTTCTTGAAGTTCCTGTTTGATATCTGCAAGACCTCCAATATCGTCCCATTTCACGTCAGGAATTTCCACGAAAACTTCACGCAACGCAGAGGGTTCTATTTCCTTGATAACGCTAAGGAAATCATCCATTGTAACTACTATTTTCTTCAGTATCTCAGATGGGATGTTCTCTGTAGAGAGATCAATTTCAGGTAATATCTTTCTAAGGGCCCTAATGCCAGCTTCTTTAGCTACTGCTTGTAGATCAGCTCCAACAAAGCCATGCGACATATTTGCTATGACTCCGAGATCTACATCTTTTTCTAGGGGCATCCCTCTTGTGTGTATCTGAAGGATTTCCAATCTACCCTCTCTATCAGGCACGCCAATCTCAATTTCTCGGTCAAACCTACCAGGTCTTCTGAGTGCAGGATCGATTGCATTTATCCTGTTAGTAGCGCCGATTACAACTACCTTACCCCTAGACGACATACCATCCATCAGTGATAACAGCTGTGCAACGACCCTTCGTTCTACCTCCCCTGTTACCTCCTCTCTTTTGGGTGCAATTGAATCAATTTCGTCAATGAAGATAATTGCCGGGGCATTTTCCTCAGCCTTCTTGAATATTTCCCTTAGTCTCTCCTCCGACTCTCCGTAGAACTTGCCCATTATTTCAGGACCACCAATAGTATAGAAGTTTGCGTTAGTTTCGTGTGCTACAGCCTTTGCCAGTAGAGTCTTACCAGTTCCAGGTGGTCCATGTAATAGGACTCCTTTTGGAGCCTCAACTCCCAGCCTTTTAAAAAGCTCGGGATGTCTCAGTGGCAGTTCTATCATTTCTCTTAAACGGGATACTTCATTTTTTATACCTCCTATATCCTCGTATGAAATTGAAGAAGTACCACCTCCCTTTGCAACTTGAATTGCTTTTTCGCTTTCCTCAGACACAGTGACTTCAGTGGAGTCTTCCATCAACACTGGACCTGAGGGTATTGTAGAGATGACTACAAGATCTACTCTCTGACCCATTATCTTCAGAGGAAAAATATCGCCGGTAGTTAACAGATTCCCCAAGAGATACTCTTGTAGGTAACCTTCGGCACCTACAATTCGTAGAGGTTCTGTTGGAGCTAATGTAACTTTCTCTGCACTTTTTGATTGTACCTTTTTTATTTCCACAGAATCGTTAATTCCTACGTCCAGTTTGTTTCTCAGGTAGCCATCGATTCTTACAAGACCTTTTCCTGTGTCCTTTTCTCTTGCAGGCCAACATAAAACCGTAGTTTTCTTGCCAATCGATGAAATTTCCAGGGCATCTCCTGTAGATAAATCGAGTTGCCTAGCAACTTTGGGATCAACCCTAGCAATTTTCCTTCCAACATCGGCTTGCTCAGCTTCGGCTACTCTTAAACTTGTACCAACATCATTATAGTTTGAATCTTTACGGTTACTCAAATAGCATCATCATTTAATACACATACATTCTATTTAAAAATCACATTTTTTGGACGGAAATTTCGACTTATCAAGGCATGATAACATAACTGTATTTATTTCATCTTAGTCATCCCCGGCATAGTTATTAGGCATAAATAATTCAAAAATTTGTCATTCTATTACTAGTTGAAGAAATCAAAAAGTAATTCGTCATTTACACTACTGGTAACGATATTGAGTACTTTCAGTTTGTAATTTTCATCGACAGTCTGACCTTATTAAAAAGAACACTCTGATAATGAACCTTATATTATCATTTACGATTATTCGATAATGTCAATAAATGCTTTTTCGTAAATGAAACTAAGCTTTTTGAAAATGTGTAGGCATGTGACTCGATCAAATCTATAACCATCATGAATGATACACTCTGTGGGATCACTAATTTCTCTTTCGCACAATGCACATCTGACCATACCTTTATTTGATTTGAATTGTATAAAAGACTTATATCCCTAGAGCCCAACTCCCTGAACACTGGCTCATACAATATATTTAAGCACCGCCCCTGTCTACCTTATAATTGTCTCAGAGACTGCTGGAAACAAGGATTGCAATCATGATTTCTGCTATTGTCGCAGCTGCCATATTATTTTCAATTCTTACCTACCAGTATTATATGCGAAACTCATCCGAGGTGGAGCGTATTGCTGTGGAACATATTCAGAGTACAACCTTGGTCAAGGTTTCCGATCTTACTCATATATTTAATAATAAGCTTGAGTTGGTAACCGTAAATCTCGAAACACTTTCCTCATCTCAGGAATTAGTTGACCAACCTGTGGAGTTAGGAAAGATGTTGTTGAATACAGCTCAAAAAACAACCGCTAATGTTGTGGATTTTTACAGTTGGGTAGACAGTAATGGTACGATTATTTGGTCAAGCTCAAATGTAAATGATACTGTAGATGAGAAATTTAAAGTATTTTCAACTGCAATTCAGGTTTACTTTGAAAAAGTTAAGGATACACAAGTTCCTGCATATAGTAATAGAATTGAATTGGCAGATGGTCAATCTGGAATATTAATTCTCTACCCAATTATTGATACTCAGAACAAGACCAATGAAGTATTTAAAGGAGCTATATTAGCCGGCATTAGCTCCGAAACTCTAGATAATTTTTTACAGAGCCAAATATCTCCTTTATCTTCAGCAAACCTATCTCTTGTTGACTCAAGTGGCATGATGATTCTGACAGGAGTATCCAAATTAACCGATGCCAATGTATTTGACAAGAAATTTGACTCATTGATAGAAAGATCAGCTAATGATAACAATCGCGGGAAAAACGTAATAAACGTATTTAGATCTGCCGTACTAAATCCAAGGGTTGGTACAACTGATATAATATCAAATGGGCAAGACGTTACGGTATCATATTCTCCAGTCATATCAAATGGCATACACTACTTTACTATTATATTGATTTTGCCTCATACTTTAGCATCTTCGTTAGATGACCTAGTTGTGCAGCAGAGAAATTTTGCTATCATGGCCATGATAATTATTATTTCAAGTGCTCTAGGAATTTTTTTCGTGATTACTTATTGGAACAAGGGATTGCGGAAGGTTGTGTATATACAGACAAAGGAGTTACAAGAAACAACCAAGAAATTGACATACCATGATAAACTTCAAAAAGAATTCATAGACATTGCTGCACATGAATTTAGAACCCCAATCCAATCAGTCTTGGGTTATTCAGAGATGATTCACGCAAATCTCAAGAATTTTGATCAGTACTTCGACAAAATAATTAGAAACGCCAAGAGACTGGAAAAGTTAACTGAAGACATACTTGATGTATCTAGAATTGAAGGAAAGAATCTCCAATTATCCAAGTCTTATTTTGATTTAAACCAAACAATAAAGCAGGTAATTGAAGATCATCAAAAGGAAGCGCTAGATAAAGACGTACAGATAATTTTTGATTTCAAAAAGAACATTCCTGCGACAGTATATGCAGATGAAGCAAGATTACAACAGGTTATTGACAATCTATTATCTAATGCAATTAACTTTACCCAAAATGGTACTATCACAATAACAGCTTATATAGCTCATGTTGATACCAAGGTGGAAATTGACGAAACGGACAAAGAGTCAACTGTAGTAGAAATGAAGGACACTGGAACAGGCATTAATCCAGAAATGATCCCAAGATTGTTTGATAAATTCGCAACAAGGTCTATGTCTGGGACTGGACTAGGTCTGTATATTTCAAAAAGTATTGTGGATAGTCATGATGGAAAAATATGGGCCCATAACAATAAAGATGGCAAGGGCGCAACATTTACTTTTGCACTTCCCATTAAGAAGGATAAGAAATAGAATTTTAATTCTATAAATGTTAGATACCGCTAACAAATTGCGAATTCTCATTTTTTTGCAAATACTGGACTAATCGAATGAAACACTATGGGACAAAAACTTTGAATTAAAATAGTAAGCTCAAAAATTATTTATGCCTGAATGCTATAGGGATTACGTTGAATCGAAGCCTCGTAATGTTGGTAGATGATGAAATCGACATTGTAGGCCTATTTACAGAAATTTTGACACTCAATGGCATTAGTGTTCGTCCCTTTACAAATGCTGAAGAAGCTCTCAGAGAATTTGAACAAAATCACTCTTCTTATAAACTCGTAATATCTGACGTAAGGATGAGCCCAATGTCAGGAATTGAATTCATCAAGAAACTCAGGGAAATTGATGCAAATATTAAAGTAATTTTAATGACGGCCTTTGAGATAGAGGGTAGCCAACTTAGAGAGATGAATACAGACGAATTCTTCAACAAACCTATCGGGATGAAAAATCTAGTCCAAATCGTAAAAAAGTACGTTGACTAATTATTGATTATTGAATATTGATTTTCATTTTGGAAACCTATTTAGGCTCCATTCTATTATGACATCAACTTGAAGCCATACTCAGATTCTAACAGATTTTTTCTGAGATACGAATCTATGTTCTTCATTACACGCGGGTTGCCTTCAATGTGTTTTATCAATCGGGGATCACTATAATGCATATCACGGTACTTTATGCTGCCATCAGCTGAATAATATTCAAACTCTATTGTCAGAATCCCAGAGATTTCATCATCGTTTTCCTTGATATTGAATGCAATCAAGTGACTAAGCCTAAATGGCCGAATAATTTTTCCAGGCATATGATCATCACCATATTGACTAGAATAATGATCCTCAGTACTGTTAGAGTGACTGAAATACACTCTACGCATAACCTGTAAGCGATCACATCGTCTTTAAACATTACTGGAATGGAATACTGAATATGAAGGATATCACTGCCTTTTGTAATTTGGTTCAAAATTTACAGGACAAATCTTACAAGTTTAAATATTTTGTTGTACACTCAGGATTGAAGGTCTAATCATCACTTCGTAGTGAAAAGAAGCCAGATGTTTATGATTTAGCGGTTGCAGATGGGATCAAGGAGATGTTAGTTATGCATGATTTACGAGAGATAAAATACTTAATACAACGGTAAATAACTTAGCCAACACCCTTCACATCGCTTATTATGTAGCACTTTTAATTTACAACTCGGCAAAAAAATGTAGACGGACCTGTTCCACATTTGATTTCCAACACTCTTCAAGTTGGTAGTATTTTTACTAAGCTAAGATATCATACTATTTCTGTTATTTCTTATTAGAT
>JBHENS010000051.1:0-10597 GCA_046261955.1 Nitrososphaeraceae archaeon
TGCGTATCTAGAAGAAGAGCTTTTATGACATTCTTACTTATTGTATACAGAATCCTGAAGCATCAGATTTTGAAACCAAGAGACAAAGGGTATCTATAACTGGTAAAGAGCTTTATGATGATGGAGGAACTGATGCTATGGAGAATATGTTTTATTCAATTAAATTAAGAATAAAAGATGAAATTGGAAGGGATGCCAAGCAATATCGACCTTGGTGGAACAGTATATCAGATGATTGGAAATATTAGAAATATTTATAGTAAAATTTTAGTACTGTAAGTACCATTAGTATGTTTTTCCTGCTTATGTCAAATCTCTAAAATGGTTGCTAACGTTAGTTAGGAATGACAAAGAATTATTTTTTACAGATAAATAGCATAAGTTGTATTACAAATCATATTGAATTGAATCTGTATAAATCGCTAACAGCTTGTACGATGTGTCATCAACTAACTCCTACTGATAAGATGACAAGTACAAGGATAGGAAGAATATGCATAAGATGCGACATTCGAATTACTAAAGCGGGATATAAGGTGAAAATAAGCAATTCAACTAAGGTTCCAAAAAATTAATGAGGCAACTGAGTAGTTGAATTCTTGAAATATTATAATACTTATATGCAAAGTACTTCGCAGTTAAAGATTGAGAACAAAGGTCATTATGAGATCTGAAGAAAGGAAAAATTGTGGACTTATCTATCAAACACCCCTATGCCATCCTTTTGTAAAATGGGCAGGAGGTAAGAGCCAGTTAATACCTCAAATAATTCGTCTCATGCCAGCAAAATTTACCAGATACTTTGAACCGTTCCTTGGTGGAGGAGCTCTATTCTTTCATATCGCTTCCTATAATAGGAACGCATTTCTTTCTGATATCAATACAGATTTAATTAACGCTTATAAGGTCATAAAGAACCATGTAGAAGAACTTATTCCAGCATTAAATTACCACCAAAATGAATACAATAAATCTCCAAAAAAATACTATTATCACTTGCGAGATTCGACGCAGGAATTTAACAAAATAGATAACGCTGCTCGATTCATAGCACTAAATAAAACATGTTATAATGGGCTGTATCGCGTAAACAAAAACGGTTTATTTAATGTTCCAATTGGAAGGTACAAAAATCCAGTCATATGTGATGTTGATAACTTGCGCAATATGAGTGTAGTATTGAAACAATCTGGATCATATTTGGGAGTTAGTGATTATAAGAAAATATTAGTTGAAAAAGCTGATAAAGATGATTTTGTATATCTTGATCCTCCGTTCCATCCAATAAGTAATACTGCGAATTTTACCAGTTATACCAACAATGGTTTTAATCTCGAGGACCAAAAAGAACTTGCAATTATATTCAATGAATTGACAAGAAGAAGATGTAAGCTCTTACTTAGTAACTCAAATACTGAAGAAATTAAAAGACTTTACTCAGACTATTCTCATCTTACTGAGGTAACCACTGTGAACAGATCTATCAATGCAGTTGCCTCTAAGCGAGTAGGACATACAGAATTGCTGATAAGGAATTATTGCTAATTACTATAATGCAAAGTGGGTTAGTAACTATTAGATCTTATATCGTTACTATGTTTCAAACTATTACTTTTCTTACTAATATATAGAAAAGAAAATGGTGGAATAGATGAAACAAATCAGTTCTCGATTTTCACATGATCTATTATCATAAAAAATCCTGTAGTAATTAATGATATTATATAGATATCATATTACGATTGCGATTATAGGATATCACTGCATTTATAACTATGTAGGCAAAATTATTTTTGTATGAATTCGCAAAGTGACACATCCAACAAGAGTGTATTTCTATCACCCAAATCTATTGCAATAATAGGCGCTTCAGAAAAACCAGGAATAGGAAGAGCAATTTTTACAAATATAAAAAATGGTTATAAAGGCAAGATCTATCCTGTTAGCCCTACGAATGAATATGTGTCTGGAATCAAGGCATACAAGAGTGTCCTTGACATACCAGAGGATATAGATCTAGCCGTTGTGGCCACTCCCAATAAGATTGTCCCCAAAGTGATGGAAGAAGTAGGAATGAAAAAAATTCAGGGTTCCATTATTGTTTCAGCAGGATTCAAAGAAGTTGATGAACAAGGTGCAGCCCTTGAAAGGGAGGTTGCTGCCATATGTAAGAAATATGGTACTAGAGTTATCGGTCCAAATTGTTTGGGCATTATGAGCCTATCAAAACAAAACATGATGAATTGTACATTCTTGAAAATTACACCAAAACATGGAAATATTGCTCTCGTGTCACAAAGTGGAGCTATTTGTGCCGCTACTGTTGAAGATGCTATGGCACAAGGAATAGGCTTCTCAAAAGTAATCAGTATGGGGAACAAGATAGATGTTGACGAAATTGATGTTTTAGAACTACTATGTCATGACCCCGAGACTTCTGTAGTCATAATGTACCTTGAAGACATTCATGATGGTAGGAGATTCATGGAAATTGGGAGGAAAACTACCAAACAATACAAGAAACCAATAGTAGTCATAAAATCTGGTAGAACTCCAGAAGGTGCAAGGGCAGCTATGTCTCACACGGGCGCTTTGATGGGAGCTGATGAGGTGTATGATGCACTGTTTTTACAAAGTGGTGTAATCAGAGTTGACACAATGCAAGAACTCTTTGACCTTGCTACCGCATTTTCAAAGCAACCAATTCCTAAAAATGACAAGGGTACGGTAATTGTATCAAATGCAGGTGGACCTGCTATAATATCCACAGACGCATGTTCAAAGTATGGCATGAAATTAGCTGATATTAGCGCTTCTAGAGAAGAAATAGCGAAGGTTATACCTGCTCACGGGTCTGCGCGGAACCCGGTCGATATTGTGGGAGACGCGGATTATAATCGATTTGAAAAAGTCCTCAATGAAGTGGTTTCAAATCCCGATGTAGGATCAATTGTTACTATGTGTACTCCATCAGCTACTCTCGATTATGATGATCTTGCAAAAACTATAGTTAAGACCACTGCTAATTCTGGAAAAACCTCACTGGCAGCACTTATGGGTCTTGCAGAAGGAACAGAAAATAAACAAATTCTTTCTGATGGTGGCATTCCCCACTTTCCATATGCAGAACCAGCAATAAGGACTCTAAAAGCAATGTACGACTTTTCTTTTTGGACTGCAGGAAAGGAGACTGAAATCAAGAAGTTTGATGTAGACAAGGAAATAGTCAAACAAATATTCGATAAAGTAACGAAGGAAGGAAGAAAACATCTTTTAGAAGAAGAGGGATATGATGTACTTAACGCATATGGATTTCCGAGACCTAAAAGTTACCTCTGCACAAATGAAGAAGAATGTGTAAAGAGAGCTGAAGAAATTGGATATCCTGTAGTTATGAAAATCATGTCGCAAGACATAATCCACAAATCAGACGCTGGGGGAGTAAAAGTAGGTCTCAAGAATAAACAACAAGTTTCATCCTCTTTCAATGAAATAATTGCCAACGCAAAGAATTACAAAAAAGACGCAAATATTAAGGGAGTACTTGTGCAACAAATGGTAGATTCTGCCAGAGAAACAATTCTTGGAGCAAAACACGACAAACTCTTTGGTTCTTTGATCATGTTTGGCCTTGGTGGAATTTATGTAGAAGCCCTCAAAGATGTGGTATTCAGGCTGGCCCCCATTGATGAACAAGAAGCATTGAAGATGGTAGAATCAATCAAAACATACAAGATATTGAAAGGTATAAGAGGACAACCGCCTTCTGATATTAAGGTACTAGTAGAATGCCTCCAGCGATTATCTCAACTGGTTACAGATTTTCCTGAGATTACAGAATTTGATATGAATCCATTATTGGTACTGGAAGAAGGAAAAGGGGCCTGCGCAGTTGATGTGAGGATCGGCCTTGCATAAATAACAAGTAACTAATATCTATCTTTAATTGAGTATTTACAACTCTCTATTCATTACTAATTTTCTTACCACATTCAGAACAAAATACCGCATCGCTTTCATTTTGGTAACTACAATATGAACATTTACCCAATTGACTGGGTTCTGAAGATTCTGAGTTCTCTAATAAAATTATATCTCCAATTTTGGAAATATTTTTCCAAGCAACCTCGACATTTTGATTGTTACTCTTTTTAGGAATCTTAAGATTTATTTCCATTTTTCCTTTGGAAGTTCTTTTGAGACCGATTTCTTGAACGTTACCAATCAACATAGCATCCCAGTCATATGCAGGCATCCCGACAAGAGATTGAATAGAAATAAAGTCATCTTGTGTTATCAAAGATGGCGGTGAATTGACGGTGGTTTTGGAACTTTTATCAGTATTTTTGATATCTGATACTTGAGTTGTATTTGATAATTGGGATGATTTGGGTTTTTCTCCTTGTGGTAACTCTTCTGGAGCATCAAATTTTCTATACTGCGCAATTACACTTTTACAAGTATCACATTTGTATTCGCCCTTCTCATAGAGTGTCACACCCTCACCAAGATCTTCATTAGGATTTTCAAAATTGATATTTGGTGATCCCTCATAGTCTTTATCGCATTTGTTACAATGATACTTGACCAACCTGTCAGAAGGAAGCCTTCCTATACCTGCCAGAAATAACTCCGGCCCTCCTAAATTGCCTTTTTTCTGCTCTTCATCTGTAATATGCGCAACTACATATCCACCAGAACCGCGTAGTTTCTTGTCCCGCATATCTTGATTTTGACCATGATCCTCCATCATGTTTTTTATAATCACTTGTGTAGAATTTAAATTATCAAGTCTAACCTATACTCATCAGATTTAATGGTTGTAGCTGGAATAGAGACTTGAAAGATGGGTTAACTTCAATTACCACGATCAAACTTTTCTATCATCACACTTATATCTCCGATTAAAGCTCATTAACTTAACTTAAGGTGCGGCAGATAAGTTAAGTTAAACAAAAAATCTTTCCAGATCTTCCGTAACTTTTGTCAAATACAAAAACAAAAATGTGAATTAGAAAAATGGTTTCATTCGAAGAATTAAATCTAAATACGTCTATAGTAAGGGCGGTTAAAGAAATAGGAATGGAGAAGCCCTTTCCTATTCAAGAACATTGTATCCCACTTATTTTACAAGGGAAAGATGTGATAGGACAGGCACATACAGGTACGGGCAAGACAGCTGCTTTTTGTCTTCCTCTATTAAGTAAAGTAAAGTCAAAGGGGCCAATCCAAGCATTAATTATTGTTCCAACAAGAGAACTGGCCATGCAAGTTACAAGTGAAATTAGGAAATTTTCAAAATATATAGGAATAAGGAGCCTTGCGATTTACGGTGGACAGAGTATTCATATACAAAAAGAACAGCTGAGAAGAGGAGTCCAAGTTATTGTAGCGACACCGGGCAGATTAATTGATCACGTGAAACATGGTACGATTCAGTTAGAAGATGTAAATTTTGTAGTGTTAGATGAAGCTGATAGAATGCTTGATATGGGATTTGTTGATGACATAAAATTCATACTTTTCTATGTAAATGAAAGAAGGCAGACATGTCTATTTTCAGCAACAATGCCTATTGAAATTATAAGACTTTCTAGAGAATATATGAAAGACCCAGAACAAATTAGACTCAATGAAGACGAAATTAGTTTAGAAACTATTGATCAGTCTTATCTAATTGTGGAAGAGCGAGAAAAATTCAAGCATCTCTGTAATTTTATTAGAAATAGGGAAAAAGGACAACAAACTATTGTATTTGTTGCTACAAAACAAAGAACCCAGAGAATAGCTGATGATTTAAACAGAGAAGGTTTTCGAGTTATTACAATTCATGGAGATCTATCTCAAAGACAGAGGGATTACTCTATGAGCAGATTCAAAAACGGAAGTGATGACATACTTGTCGCCACAGATATTGCTGCAAGGGGCATAGATGTCCCAGCCGTGGGAAATATTATCAATTATGATATTCCTGAAGATCCATTGGTTTATTTCCATAGAATTGGCAGAACAGCACGAGCAGGTGG
Source organism: Nitrososphaeraceae archaeon (assembly GCA_046261955.1). Taxonomy (GTDB): domain Archaea; phylum Thermoproteota; class Nitrososphaeria; order Nitrososphaerales; family Nitrososphaeraceae; genus TA-21. The sequence goes on from JBHENS010000051.1 coordinate 6,027, forward strand.
AAGTGGCAAAGCAATCTCATTAGTCTCAAGTAGTAGATATGAAGATTTTGCAAGGATTTTGAAGCGTACAGAATTATCAGTAAAGAGACTCAATGATGAAATAGGAATTGAAGTTCCCACATTGTCTGTCAGCAGAAATAGAGTCAATAGACAAAGACCCTTTAACTCAAATAGTCAAAGTAGGAGAAGATTCGGATATAGCAGAGGAGTTAATAGAGGACGACCCCAGTATAGCAGACAGAGCAATAATAGCACATATAGAAGAGGATAAGTAAATAAAAATAATTTTTTAGAAAAATATATCTATTTTCAGCAATAATAATAGAAATATAAAAAAACGTTAATGAAAATCAGTTAGGAAATTTTTCGATAAACTTAATTAGTGTCTATTTAAACAGTCGTTAATTTTTCACATTCTCTAAGAAGGTCTTTTGAACTATGGCGACAATTTTCGTCTGATATGTTTATCCAACAAGTCCAATAGCTTGGCAACTTTATCAATATTTAAAACTACTTTCGCAGCCGGGCTTTACATTTCGAGTTTCTCGGGCGCATTCGTAATCTGCAACCGCAGCAAGGACAGCAAATAGATGGCCAAACTACAAAAATCTCACATTTTTGACAACGTTTTTGACCATTGCTATATTTAGAACCTCTAATCGGTTGCGCCTTATGACCAATGCAGATACCCTTGCATGTCATTAACTCAGAGGTAGAGAGATTATCATCCTATTAGTATTTGTCGTTGGGTCTAGCAGCGAATCATGTTTGTAATCCCTTGTCTTAGTTGAGCCTGTCGAATGGATGGGCTACTAGAAAGTTGAACATTATGATTAAATTGCCACCCCTACTAAAATTCTGGCGAATCTAATTGAAAGCGGCCGTATACAGAGGACACAGCAAAGACCCGAGACAGGTAGTAAAAATTGAGGATATCGACATACCAAAGCCAAAATCAAATAGCGTTTTGATAAAAGTCGAAGCGGCTTCGTATAACTATAATGACCTGTGGGGTATCTGGGGCGAACCAATCCAGATTCCAATGCCTCATATATCGGGAAGTGACGCAGCAGGAGAAGTTGTAGAACTCGGAGATAATGTGACGGCAAACATCAAGGTTGGAGATAGGGTAGTTGTTCATCCAAACCTGACATGCAGAATATGTCTAGAATGCACAAGTGGTAGGGAATATGATTGCAAGAGCAGGCAGGTATGGGGTTTCCAGACAGGCCCATTTTGGGGCGCATTTGCCCAGTACACACCTATGCCTGAAGTAAACGTAGTTAGGATTCCTGATAATGTTTCATTCAACGAAGCCGCTGCAATTTCGATGGTAGGTATGACTTCTTGGCATATGCTAGTTACTCGAGCAAGTGTACGGCCTGGTCAGACAGTCTTAATAATGGGCGGAGGAAGCGGTATGGGAATAGCCGGCATACAAATCGCCAAATTATTCAATTGTGATGTTATAGCTACCGCGGGAAATGATGACAAGATGAGCAAGTGCTTGCAGCTGGGCGCTGATTTTGTAGTCAACCACCGCGAATCTGACTGGTACAAGAAGGTTCGTGAAATAGTCGGCAAACTAGGTGTAGATGTTATTTTTGAGCATATCGGTAAAAGTGTTTTTCCACAGGCGATTAGCCTGTTGAAGATGGGAGGCACACTTGTATCTACGGGTGCCACTACGGGATACGATTCTACCATAGATTTAAGGTACCTCTTCTTCAAAGGAACAAATCTTCTGGGAGCAACACAGGGAACCAAAGCAGGATTAGAAGAAGTAATAAGATGGGTAAGCAAGGGAAAGATAAAGCCGATTGTTGATACCATCCTCCCGTTTAGCAACATGGTTGAAGGGCACATCAAGATGGCAAACTCGCAACTGTTTGGAAAAATATTAACTACTCCGCAGAAATTATGAGTGTTAATTAGAATTGAATCAATTCAGATTTGGAACTGCAATAAATTGTATCGATGGAAGAACTCAGGAACCTGTAATAGACTTCATGAAGGAGAAGTATGACATCGATGGAGTTGACATGGTGACATTTCCAGGAGTAGACGGGATTATTTCCAGCTCGGAAAATTCAGACGAGATCGCGTTGCTACGTAACGCGGTCTCCATATCAATCGAGAAACACCGTTCGCGTATAATAGCAGTTGTGGGACATTTCGATTGCGCGGGTAATCCTGGAAACAGGGAACATCACTATGCACACGTACGAAGTGCACTGCACGAAGTTATGTCATGGAATTTCCCTGCACAGGTTTTTGGATTCTACGTCAATGAAAAACAACAGATAGAGGAAGTAAAATGAATTATATGAGATTTTTACTGATACTATAACGTATTATCTCAAATATAAGGGAGTCAAAGATATCACCTATGGCTCTAGGACAAAAACTCTTTGAAGAGGCTGGTAAAATAACGGGTTTCAAAGTGACAAATGTGCATCCGCTTGAAGGAGTAACAACAGAAGTCAGCTTTATGTCAGACATCAAAGGTATAGAAAGATTTCCAAGTGGCAAAAATCTTGCTTCAGGTACAATGACTAAATATCCCCACGGAATAATTGATGCGGTTTGGCATGGTAATTTAACGACCCAAAATGCGGAGGAGTTTATGTGGTGGGCGCATGAGAAAAGCAAATTTACTGAAGATGGTAAAATCAGAGGGCTAAATCTCGTAACAGGATTTACGAACTCACAAAAATTATCTTGGATGAACAATATAATCATAGTAGTAGAACTATCTGGTTCTGTGTATTCGGAAGAATTCTCTGCAACTGCTTATGAATGGACTCCCACTTGATAACTTTCAACGAGTCCTTCATAATGTAATAATACAATTATACTTTGTTTATTATTTGCAAATGAAGTGAAACTCAGAAAGTGGGATTCGAACCCATCAGTTAGTCTTGGGGTTTCATTGCTTAGAGATTGTGTAAGTAGACCTTCGTAACTTGGGTTTAATCATAAGCGCAAGAGTTGAAGAATTAGCTAATTTAATCGGGCTCATTAGCTCAAAAAAGCTTACTGTTTTCAAATTTATTCAAAATAATCATCTGTTGAAAAAAGCCCAAAGTCCCAGTAATAATAATATTCAATATACCGTTCTAAATTGTATCCAATCTGCCAATTTTCATTCTTTCGAAAGGCAAGAAGGCGGCGACTTTAATTATTTCAAAGTGAATTAAATTGTGGATTTTATTATTTATTAAGAGGTATTTCCATATACTAGATGTCTGAATCTGGTATTATTAAACGAATGACACAAGTGTTAATTTTTAATTGGGTAGAAAGAGTCTAGTCACTAGGAAGAGACTAGTAGCAATAGTCGATGATGAAAAGGATATTACTCTTCTCTTCAGAGATGCTTTACAAAAAATAAAGGGAGTATCGGTACTTACATTCACAGACCCTAAAATAGCATTAGAACATTTTAGAACCAATAACGCTCACTATGTAGTACTGCTCTCTGATTTTAGGATGCCTGCACTTAATGGGATAGAATTGATAAAAAAGATAAAGGATTCAAATCCCTTCGTAAGAACGATATTGATGACTGCATTTGAGATTAATGACGAATTGTTTAAAGATTACACCGAAAAGGAAATTATTAATGCGTTTCTCCAAAAACCGATATTATTAGACACTCTAATTAAAGAAGTGAGTAGCCAGTTACATTTGTACGAGTTACAAAAAAGGTAATCATTTTTATAATTTTAATCACAAACTAGGGTATTTGCACGTTACTGCTAATTTTTATTTATTTACCAAATCTAGCATCGATTTTTCAATTTCGTTAAGTTTTATTGGTTTAAGTAAAACATCTATATTCTTGTCGTAAAAAATTGGATGCTTTGCTATTTCACGGTCAAGAAGTTCAAAAGCGGTAATGAACACTATAGACGCTGAAGGATACTTGCTTAATATTTCAATTGCTACGTCAATTCCATTCTTGTTACCAGGCAATCTATAGTCTATTAGATAAACATCTGGAGTCTTTTTTTCTATATCAGTTATTATATAATCTGCACTTAGATATTTATTTATCACCTGATGTCCTTTGCTAGAAAGGTAATCATTATAGAGAATCAATATATCCTCTTCATCTTCAATAATCATTATTTTCAGCCTTTTTTTGTTTGTGTCTCCCATGGTAGTCACATACCGACCAATTAAACAAGCCTAGCTTTAGTGGACATCCCAATAAGGCCTCTGAGTAATTGCTATGAAAATATCAGCAACATGCCTTATAGCGGTTATGCTGTAACTGCGACAAGTGTAAGAGCCATTACATATTAATCGCCCTCAACAACAGTCTCTTCATTACTTAGATATCCTCTAAAAGTACATGGCAGTAATAATTAATGGATAATAAATACAATTATACTTTGTTAATTTTTCAATAATTGAACTGTAGCGGACGGAGTGGGACTCGAACCCCGCCAATGTGGTCTGGGATTCATGCGATTCGATAGAACCTGACATGACTAGAGTAAAATAATTAATTGCTTATTTGGATTGTGCTATGCGATTCTACTGACAAGAACATCATCTTAGCT
>JBHENS010000052.1:0-9933 GCA_046261955.1 Nitrososphaeraceae archaeon
GAACTATTCAGTGTTGGCTAAACTCGTATTAGAACAGTTTCCCCTTGATATTATCTATTTTTTTTATTTTTTTATAAAGAATTGGAAACAGAAGGTGGCGTCTTAGGGGTACATTATCAACTTTGGATTTATCTTATACAAAATCGATAGCCATAGATTAATCTAATATTGCAGAAAAAGTCCACACGGTTGTGCTTATGGTATAGCTTGAGATATATGTATGGACACTCCATCTTTAATTTTCAACATTATAAGTTTGGGTTTAACAACAATCCTCCAGGGATCCTACAAGGGGTCATTTAATCATCTTCGGATATAAATTTCATTGAGTAATTTAATATATATATGGCATGTCTCAAATTAGTAACAAACTTGTGATAATTTGCAATATTAGGGAAAATATTATAAACCTAGCATTCCTATTTTTAGTAAATTAGATAGTTTCATAAATTAATTGAATTAAGAATTATTTCTGATCCAATTCTTGGCTAAAGTCCCTGTTAGGAAGTCTTATCTTTAAGTTTCTCCCCATGAATTACTTAAAACTTTTCCAGAAATCAGTAGGGAATTGAACTTTCGCTAAGGATATGCTATCAAGTACGATGTGCTGGCTACTAAATAAAATATGCAAACCTTATCGTTCCTTACAAAAAGGTAATTAAAGTCGCATTTACCTAATAGATATGTGCCATCAAGTCAATATTACCATATCTCTAAAGTAATGCAATTAATAATGGCTCTAAAGCCGATGAAAGTTCTTGATGTTGGAACAGGGTTTGGCAAATATGGCGTATTGTGTAGAGAGTATCTGGATCTTTGGGACGGGAGACAAAAATATGAATTCACGCGACGGATTGATGGAGTAGAGGTATTTCAGGGATATATAACACCTCTCCATAAATATGTCTATGATAATATCTATAATGATAACATTGTCACACTGATCGAAAAAATGGAAATGGGATACGATCTAGTTTTGTTGATAGACGTCTTGGAACATTTTGATAAAGATCAAGGAAGATCATTATTGGATACGCTATTAGCAAAGAACACAGGGATTTTAGTATGTACTCCAAAACGTCCAAGCGCCCAAAACGATGCATTTGGTAATACATTTGAAACTCATAAAAGTGCTTGGACACGAAGGGAGTTCTTACAGACGTCGCACACCTTTTTTGTTCCTGATAGAATTTCATTTATTTGTTATATAACGAAGAATGTTAATTCTGTCAAAAATTTAAAAGAAGGATTACGTCTACTTAGACAAGAAAGGTCAAGATTCTCGCTAAATAAGCTAAAAATTAAATTAGCTAGAATTCCTCTAACATCAAAATTATATCAAACGCTTATCAAGAGAAATGAAGCATGATTGCATGTGATAATAAAATCTAATTTAGCTGACTTGAACAATTCTGACTACATTTAAGTTCATTCAGTAAATCATTAATAATATACCTTCCGTAGATCAAAAGTTAGACTAACAAGTACATTTTTATGGAGACATGTTTCCGTTAATCATTACAGTGAGTAGTAACGATCCGGCAGATTATTGGGAAAATCGTCTGAGTAAATATTATGGATTGCATGGAACCGGTTTCATAGGTCTAGGTTTGAATTATAACACTTGGATATCCGCACTTGTTAATTTTTCGTAGAACCTACTAAAACGCGTCATCATAGGTAGCACTATCGGCTTAATACTGACCTACTATTTAGCGATGCTGGAAATCGAATCATAAATAACTTTAGATGCTTTTCCAGTACCGAATACGGATTTAGAGTATTTAGAGGTCGGTGAGGGTTTTCTAACTGCTTCAACTATTTTCTTACTATCAATTCCCGTAAGGATATTCCATTGTCCTTTAATAGTTTCCACCCACTCCGTATTCTTTCTCATTGTTATACATGGTACGTTTAACAAATATGCTTCCTTCTGAATACCCCCTGAATCAGTAATGACTTTTAGGGAATTATGTAACAGCGCTATAAAATCTATATATCCTACTGGAAGTAACATTTTAACATTGGAACATTTTAAGAGTCTGTCTAGTAAACCAAAAGTCTTGAACATTTTCTTTGTTCTAGGGTGAATAGGAAAAATGATTGATTTATCACTTAATATTTCGAATGTCTTTAAAAGATGGAGAAAATAGTCCTTTGAATCGGTATTTTCAGCACGGTGCATCGTAAGTAGAAAATACGTTCTTGATTTTAGACCTAAAATGTCTAGAATCTTCGATTTTTTAGAAATTAATATAGTTTTGTTTATAATTTCTACGGATAGATCCCCAGTACGGTATATCCTACCTCTTAATTTTTCCTCTCGTAGATTATCCACAGCATTTCGGGTTGGAGCAAACAGGTAATCACTCAAATGATCAGTTATGATTCTATTATTTTCTTCCGGCATTGAAAAATCATGGCTGCGCAATCCAGCCTCGATATGTCCTAATTTTAGCTTTGACTTATTTGCGTATAAAGCACCAGCTAACGTCGAATTAGTGTCTCCATAAACAAGAACAAGGTCAACGTCTCTACTTGAAAGTTTTTTATCAAGACGCCTAATCATTTCACCAATTTGGAAACATGAGCTTCCGGATCCGACATCTAGGTGAATGTCTGGTTTAGGAATTTTAAAATCGCTAAAGAATATATCAGACATCTCGTAATCATAATGTTGGCCAGTATGGACTATCACATGCTCGATACCTGATTTATAAAGCGATTCATGAACTGGCCCCAATTTTACAAAATTGGGTCGAGCTCCTACGATAGAGGCTACTTTCATCTACCTTATGAAATTTAAATATAAAATATAAATATCCACTTATTTTTGGTCACAAAAGAGAACCTTAATGTGATACATTGTTCTGAAAGAAAAATCCTAAAGATTCAGTTAGATTGGCCGTTTCTTATCTAGTGTTTTTTTTAATCGGAAAATTTCTTTTATCCTTGTCTTCTGCCTCATTCTTATGGCTTTTCTTATCTCCGCATCATACTTGCTATGGTAGCCTTTCTCTTTTGGTTTATAAGTTAAGTAATAATACAACATCTGTAAGGATCCCTTTCTACCTATTGGCTTTCCAGTCAAAAAACATTGGATGAATCTACCTAATACAAAAAGTGGATGATATCCAAGAGTTCTCATACTTGCGCCCCAATCGTAAAAATGGTGATTAGATCCTAATCTTCTTGTATGTGAAAATCTTGCATCATCAACGATTAGATTCTTAAATCCATTTTTTAATGATGTGTATAATATAATGGACTCGTAGCCCATTTTTTCTGGGTAATATCCATGAATTGATAAAAAGAATGAATTTCTAACAAAACGACCTGCTCCACGCGGTTCAGTTATTGTACTATTATCAGGTTTGCCCGACGCAATTGCTATTAAAGGATCAGAATCCATACACTTTATAATTTTTTCAGCATATTTATCCTCAAATACGGTGTCATCACTGGCAATCATATGATAATCTGTATATTCCAGTTTTAACTTCTTTGCTAACTCAAGCGCACTATTCCAATTCATAACAACCCGGGTTATATCGTATCCCAAATTAGGGTTAGTAATAACATGAATTTCCTTATTTAATGATTTGAATTCTCGCAAAATCAGGGGTGTATTATCCGTGGATCCATCGTCTATTATTACAAGGTATTTTGGTTTCGTACTTTGATTGATTAGAGACAATATAGCAGATCTAATGTCCTTTTCAGAATCTCGGCATGTCATTATGACATTGTAACTGCCCATATTCTTAATTTCATTCTAATTAATTTAAACGCTTTTTAATGTTTGTTTAAACGTTATCTAACTAGAAAAAAATTTCTAAATATATTGAGTATATCCTAAATAATAATAGCATATTATTTCGTTTTGGAAAAGTAAAATTGAACAACGTTACTTGGATTAAAAGAACGTATTTGAAATGATTCAGACCTATTTGTTGATTTTACTATCAACATTTGAATACTTTTAATTTCATTGACTAGGAAAAATGAGAATACAACATTAGAATTAACCGCCTTTCAAAGATTCTCAGGATATCAAATGAAGGTTATGTTGCTAACTCTAGTTACATCATATAAAGTTCAGGGTAAAAAATAAGAGACTGTTCGTTGTTTTCATAAAGCTCTTGAGTAAACTCAAAGTGCTACACATTAACGATAGAGGATTGGATGATCCTCGAATTTTAAAGGCAGCCTTGACTGGAAAAAAAGCAGGTTACGAAATTTACTTCTGTGGAACAAATCACTCATCTTCGCTTAAGACTGAAGTTTTTACAGGTCAATTGCAAATTGACTTTCCAGACAAAGCGAAACTTGCACGACCACTCGGTTCATTTCTTAACTTCTGGCCCTGGTTTCCTTATCCTGGTCAAGCCATAAGTATGAAACATCGGTTAAATGATGTCATAAATGAGATTAGACCCGATATAATACATGCCCATAATATATTTGCAGGACATTACGCATCCTCGTTCGGTATTCCAATGGTGCTAGACGACCATGAGTTGTATTCTGTCGAAGTTAAAGCACAATATGACAAAACTAGAGCCTTAAAGGAAATAATAAAATCAAGACTTAAATGTGGTCTCTGGGAGGAACGTGAGAAATACTTGGGAGAAAGACATCCTATAATCACGATAAGTGAAAAAATTGCCGAACATCATAGAAAATACTGCAAAAGAGTGTTCGTTGTACCGAATTATCCTCTGCAAATTGCGATTAAACTAGATAATATTTCTAAAGCTACTAAGGGGAATTTGCAATCAGTTTACCTCGGAAGAGACTCGACCTCGAACCCAACTTCATTTCGAAACATTACTCAGTTGGATGAAATCTTTTCGAATAGCAGTGATGTTGGTAACCTTGCAAGAATAGGTGTTACAGAACCCTCTACATCTAAGATAAGGTGTTTTGGTTTACTTCAGATGGAAGAAGCATATTCAATAATGCAGCAGCAATGCCATATAGGACTTGTACCATGGCATAGACATTGGTTTCATAAATATTGCGTTCCTAACAAGCCTTATGAATATGCGCACTGTGGATTGTGGCTGATCACAATTGATGACATTTTTCCTGTAATCAATGATTTTGGATCACTATGTGATACATTCAGTAACTATTCCGAGCTAAGTAATCTTCTTGAATACTACAACAATCATCCGGACGAATTAAACAAGAAACGTCTCCTTAGTTTGAAACATGCACAATCGAATTTAATTTGGGAAAAGGTTGAACATAAGGTTTTAGAAGCTTATAGGACAGCATAATTAACAGTTATCATAATATCAATAATCACTCACTTCTTTCATTCTGATTCTCATCAAAAATTGATTTAAGAAAAGTCATACTCAAAAGATTTTCTTATCAGTGACAAATGCCTTTGAAACAAATAGAATTCCAATATGCAAAAAAAATAGCTGAATCAATGGGCACAGATTTTATAATATTACTGTTGATAACCCTCTTAAGGATTTACCATTATTAATAAGTATTATACAAGAACCTAGATGGAATTTATATCAGTATTATTTTATAGAGAAATCTAAACATTTCTCAGATGTTCTTTTTACTGGAGATGGTGGCGACGAACTATTTGGTGGTTATACTTTTAGATACAATAAATTTCTGAGTTTGTTGAATCATAGTCACGATTGGAAACAACGCGTTAGTTCTTATCTAGATTGTAATGAACGGGATTTGATACCAGATCAGGAAAAACTTTTTGGAGAAATTTCTTGATTTGACGAGGACAACTCTTGACCAAGCTGAGTGGAGGAGCCGTCTACATTCTGCTCAATATGATTCGTCAACTGGACATTCTGAGCCAATATTATTCTATTTAAATAGAAATAAATTAAACATTGTGAAAGGACATCTTACGAATGCGTATAAACCCACTCAATATTGGTTGGAGAGAGGAAAGACTTATAGAGACAGATTTAGATATAATAGGAATTCCAAGCTCCAGGAAAAAATGTTATTAGATTATTTAAAATCTATAATTCCACCATTTAAGAGCGTACTTGAGTTGGGTTGCGGATTCGGTCGAATTACAAAACTTATTCTTTCTAATTTTCCTGATATTCAGGTATACACTGCCGTGGATTTGTCACCACATCAAATACAAAACGCACGGGAGTATCTCATATCAGGGACCAGCAATAACGTAATTTCTGATGGAATTTCACTAGAGTTTATTGTATCAGATATAAAATCGCTGCAAACTAATAAGAAGTATGACTTGGTAATTTCCGTCGAAGTACTTCTACATGTTCTGCCATCTGAAATAACTGACATCATGAGCAAACTTGTTAGTTTATCGTATCATCATATAATTAACCTAGACTATTATCAAGAAAAACCAGATTTTTTAGCTCCCCATAACTTTCTTCATCAGTATGAAAATATCTACAATGAACTACCTTCTATTTCAGGCGTCAAGCGAGTGATTATCGAGAAAAAGGGAATTTTCAGTAATGTGAATACAAAGCAGTCCATATTCCATGCAACTACAAGAAATAGATCATAGATTTACCAATACTTTAAACTGAATTTAGTGATTTTTAAAATCTATGCGTGTACTGCTACATTAGCTTAACCAGGTTAAATGTGAAAATGCTGGTACCTTACAATAGTAAAGTTCTAACTCTACAGGAGACCACAGATTATTTTTCTCGCTTATCTGTCACCTTTTCGTCGTTTTTAGATAATTTCTCACTCCCGTACAATCGTGTTTCTCCTCTCGTAATTCTTAGCAAAGCCTCTTTCATCAATTTCTTGTCTTCTTCACTGACATTGCCTTCAATAAGATCAATTACATACATCCACATTATTGCCCCCACTTTATTTTCTCTAAATAAAGCATCTTGTTCGACCTTCCATTGACTTTTCCTATGCCAGTATCCTAAAATTATACTCAGAGGAACGTAAAACAAAATAAACATGATGGCAAAAATCGAGATACTATTGAAGATGCCCGCTAAATATGGGAGTCTATCAATTAACAATGCATATTGAATTGTAATAAAATTAGCAAAAGTCATTGCAAAGACTAGGTATATACTATGCCCATTTCGAAAATCTAACCAGCGTCTCCGAAACCAGTCTGAACTAATTGAAGTTTGCATAGGTGAAATTATTGTTTCTCTTTTACAAATACATTCCGTTCAATTATACTCCATATTCTACAGAAAAAGCCGTCGATAAATGAACGTAGGAAATGATGAGGAAAAATGGAACCCGGTTTGCATTAATTTACTACAGGCTATCTGGAAATAGTCAAATCAGAACTGAAATTACATATAGTAAATACAAATCATGGAAATATGATGTTGACATCTGATTTAAGATGATATCATACTATAGTGCTTTCAATAACCTGTTCATTTGTTCAAAATCAATCCCAAATCCAAATCGTTTTTCTTCTCTTTTCATATTTCTATACATACTCAAAAGTAGTTTCAAATGCTTTATAGAATTAAGCTTACCGTCCATTTTCAACCTAACTATCCTGTAGACATCGTCATAATATCCGAATTTCTTGAGAATTCTTTTTTCGTAAAGCTCCGAATCAAATTTCGAGTTTTTATCTAAAACTTCCAAGAAAATATTACAACAAATTAGAGAAGGAATAATACCTTCGCCTAACAAGGGAAAGACGCAACCTATCGATTCACCAACGCCTATAATGTTACCCTTGTGAAAAGGTAGCATGCGCTTTGGAGGAGAAAGTCTTATTGGTCTTCCTATTTTTCTCAGTATCTTTGCACCAGGGTTTTTTTCAAAGAATTCTGATATCCCAAAATAGTTTCTATCAATATCACCCGCTCCGATATACGCTCGTCCACTACCTAACGGAAAAAACCAAAAATAACCTCTAGCTCCTTTGTATCCTATCACATAAAATTCATCAACTTCATTGACGTTTTCTACAAGGAATTCATATGATGGTATTATGAAATCTTGAGAGGACTTGGGAAGAAGAGATCTATGCAGGCCGGTGCAATCTACGACATAGTCATAATTTGAAAGAAATTCTGAATCTGGCTTGCAATGAAATCCATAGTTTATCTTTAATCCTTGGCATAGATCCCGCTCCCAATGGTATTTATCATAAGTCACCAACCCTTTAAGTTCCAAATATTCTATCTTTTCGTTAGGAAGGTCCATTCTCAATTTCTTTCCGCGGTGAAGTACATAATCCTCAAATTTTAGTCCCGCGTTCTTGGAAAATGTATCAAGCATGTTTCTTGATGCGCCCCATGCACATACTGGCCAATGAGATTCCTTTTTTGAAGCCTCAAAGATTTCTATTTGGTGTCCTTCGTGCTGGAGACGGTTACCGAGATAGGATCCTGCAACTCCCGCACCAACAATAGCCAGTTTCACGCTATGTTTGAGATAAAAATTGCATATATTTCTTGTTGATAACTCAATTTCTTAATCCGGGTTCTAGGAATAATTCTTCGAACAGGAATTATTGAAATTTAGTAACTCTTAATTTACCAACTTGACTTCAAAAAGGCACTAGGAACGTTAATTGTTTACTAAAAAGTTTAATAAAAGTATTCTATTATGAAAGAATTTAATATTTTATTGCATCTAGTAGAAGAACCACTTATACTGCAACTTAGTTACAATAGAAAGATGAGTTCGACTTAAATAGTTAGTAATGTAGCCCTATTATGGATGCAACAAACAATGACATACATCTTAGCAACAATATTAGTAGCACTAGCAACTATTAGTGGAATAAATATACAAAGTTCAATGCAAACGGCACTAGCACAAGGCTTACCATTATCAAGTGCAGCATGCGGTCAAGTAGTTCATGGTAACGTGACATTAACTGCAAATCTTGTCTGCACAGGAGACGGACTAATTGTAGGAGGAGATAATACATCGATTAACTTGAATGGATACTCTATCACTGGACCTGGAGATAACAGTTCTAAGGTAGGAATTGCAATACCTCATTCAAATAGTGTAGTCATACAGGGTTCTGGCGCTATCCGTAATTTCCAGGCAGCAGTTTTGATAACTGGTTCTGAAAATACAAATATCCACAGGGTAACATTTGAAGGAAATAAGATTGCTGTCTTCATGACAGGTTCAATTGGAAGTACTGTTGAACAGAACTTTATCGGTCCAAATACAATCGGCGTGGCCTCTCACTCATCTATAGGAGCTCAGATACATGCCAATATGATGACAAGTAATGATCTCGCAGGCGTAACGCTTGTCAATACAGACAAATCACAAGTAGATGCCAATTCAATAGGTGGAAGCAGAAATGGTATATTCCTGGACGCTCAAAGTACAAAGAATACGGTTCTGTATAACAATGTACTAAAGAATGATGTCGACATAAACAATGCTGACGGATTGCCACTCAACATAAACGGAAATGAACTAATAAAGAACAACTGCTTCGTTAGTCAGCCAAGCGGCGGATGCAATCCTCAATAGGCGCAAAGTCACGCAGCAGGACAAAGAACTACAAACCTCATTTTTTTATTTTAATTAACATAAAAATAGACGACTCTATAAATTGATAATTTCCTCTTTAGCAACGAGATAAATGGGAATTTTTGATACCGATTCCAATTATTTATCGATTAAGTACCGATTCTACTGCTGAAAGAGCAAAGGAACCATAAATCAAACACCATTCCTATCCAAGACAGCCTGGTTTCTAACAGTGGGTGCTAGTGGACTTGTGTTAAGTTATGTTGTTTCCTTTCTCCTTTCAAATGTGGTCTCGAAGTTGTGGTAAATTCAGGCTGCTGGCATTGGTATTGTAATATCAGTTCATACTAACTTTGTGTTGAACAAGGTTTAGAAATTTGAGGTAAGGACTTTACATTCCGACATGTCATACGACAATACTTCTCTTTTCCTAGCACTTTGTACTTT
>JBHENS010000053.1:0-9272 GCA_046261955.1 Nitrososphaeraceae archaeon
CCTTTTATTCCATCCAAGCTAACTTCATTAAATAAATAATTTGCAAGACTATCTCTATCCTGAATTTCTTGTGCATCCTTCTTTATCCCATGTCCAATAAAACTTGGAATGGTGAAGATTACTATTTCAGCAGAGGTTTGAGAATCCATATCTCTCAGATAGTCTTCAATCAGTTCCATGTATTTCGCATTTATCAATTTAGCATTGTCGTATACATATTGTGGCCTTGTGCCGTATGACTGTTGACAAATAAAAGAGGATAAAAGAATCACAATTAAAGTTGATGATAAAAATAATTTGTTGAGATTAAAAAGGTCATACAAGTTGAGTATCTTTAGATCCAGTCATTTACAAACATTATGCTTTTGTTTCTCTTAACGAAGAATAGAATCAAAATCAATTAAAATACTCTGAGATATATCTGGTGATGATGAATTATTAGTTAAGTCCTCAAAGTTAGAGTTTTTAAAATTCCAATAGGTGATTCAATATAGATTATGGCGTAACAGGTTACCTAATATATGGTATAGATTATTCCATTTTCAAGATCAATTACCTTGAGACGAGTTACTATAATGAAGTTTGGAGGCAGTACGCTAGGAGAGGATGGTGCGTACATAGATAAAATAATTGAAAGAATAAGTAAAAAGATAGAATCTCAAAACAAGGTTGTCGCTGTTTTCTCAGCGCCTCTGATTAGATACAGAGACAAATTAAGTTCAATGACTGATGTGGCGATTCATATTGGAAAGAATTATTCTCAATCCAATCCAATAGAGATTGATGTGCTGCGTGAAGTGTATGAAAAAATCGCGTCAAATAATCTGTCTCAAGAATATCAAAAAAAATTTTCTGATGAAATCAATAGATTTCACAAGGAAGTTATTGTTTCACTCAAACAAACTGCGGAAAATCGCAGATTTGTTGATGTTACCAGATCAAGAACCCTTGCATATAGTGGAGAGATACCTATGTCATATTTAATGGATTATGTATTGAGAAGTAAGGATATAAAGTCAGACCATACAAAGATTGAACAATGGCCAATAGTAACGGATGATAATTTTGAAGCTGCAAATTTCTTGATCGAAGAATCCAGGGAAAAAGCAAGGCATTTCTTTGAATTAATTGAAAAAAATAGCGTAGTAACTATAGGAGGATTCATTGGAAAAACTATCGATGGACTAGAAACTACATATGAGAGGGGAGGTTCTGATAGGTCCGCCGCTGATGTTGCTATTTTGTTAAACGAAATTTACAAGGCAGAATTAGATTTTGAAAAAGATAATGCCGTATTGAGTGCAGATCCAAAAATAGTAAAGAAAGAATTGGATAGCATAAAATTTCTGTCATATAATGAGGCTAGATTAGCAGGATTGTTTGGGATGAAGATACTTGATCCTCTAGCAATTAAGGAAATCGATAATAACAATATGGACATACCAATTGTAATTACAAATATGAATAGTCCATCGAATACAACTACAATATCAAAAGTTTCTGGTTACCAATCAGGTAATCTTGTTAAGATCGTTACTGGAAAGCGAAATTGTGCTATAGTGAGAATGGAAAGCATAGCAGCATCACATCTATTGGCATCACTCGAAAGTGATAAGCAATACCATGACTTTCTTAAATTGTCGCCCTACAAGAAGGAAGGAATAGAAATAACACGAATCTTATTCCTTGATGGAGACTACGTTAGGCGTAATGAACATCATTTTAAGGCCTATTATTCAAAAGCCGAGATAGTATACGATAGAGGTGTTGTAACTCTAATTGGTGATAATATGTGGAAAATGCCGAAAATTGCATCTACAACGAGTAGTACAGTAGGGGAACATGGAATTAACATTTTGAATTTGGATGCGCAAGAAGAAACTTCACGTATCCTAATTGTTGTAGATGATTCCAAGGTAGCTGATGCAATAAGGGCAATTCATAACAAGAGAAACAGAATTGATCGAGATGAAATTCAATGAATGATAAGAGTAAGATTTGGATGGATGGAAAGTTTGTTGAATGGAATAATGCAAAAATTCACATTCTGACACACGGACTGCACTATGGAACTGCAGTGTTTGAAGGTATTCGTTGTTATAATACAAAAAGAGGTCCTGCTATCTTTCGATTAGAGGATCATGTCAAGAGGCTCAGCAATAGTTGCAAAATGTATCATATGACCTTAGAATATTCTGAAAAAGAGCTTAGAGATGCTATTATTCAAACTATAAAAATTAATAATGTCAACGATTGCTATATTCGACCCATTTGCTATTATGGATATGGAAAAATGGGAGTCAATCCTTTACCCAATAAAGTATCAACATCCATTGCCTTGTGGGAGTGGGAAGACCATATAAAAACGCAAGGCAACAATGGTATGAGGGTTGTTGTTTCTTCATGGGCTAGGATAGATTCAAGAAGCTTACCGATGCATGCTAAGGCTTCAGCAAATTATGCAAATTCAGCATTAGCGCGAATAGAGGCGGTAAAATCTGGAGTTGACGAAGCGATTATGTTGAATATGAGTGGTATGGTTGTTGAAGGAACAGCTGAAAATATTTTTATGGTAAAAAATAATGTCCTCGTTACACCACCCCTCACGTCAGGCGCATTAGATGGGATCACCCGATTGACTGTATTAGCCATTGCAGAACACCTTGGTATTGACTTTCAAATTTGTGATATAGCACGTGATGAGTTGTATTATGCTGATGAGGTATTCTTAACTGGAACAGCAGCTGAAATAAAATCAATTGGCGAAATCGATAAAATAATCATTGCTGATGGAAAAGCCGGGAAAATTGCAACAGAGTTACAAAATCTTTACTATCAAATAGCACATGGCGAGATTGAAAAATTCGGAAAATGGCTCACATACATCAATTAAAAGAATTAAGATTTATTTCATTTTTTTGTATTGTTCTAGTAGGTAAATAATCAAAATCTCAAAGCGAAGGGTATGAGAAAAAAATTTCTCTAGAGAGGAGATTCATTTAATATTAGTGCGAGGAGTGCTGATCTCAGATCTTTACCATAAGACGCTTGCTTAAAATAGATCGCATTAGCTTTACTATCTACATCTTGTGATATTTCATCTATCCTGGGTAATGGATGCATGATGGCAATATCAGATTTAAACTGTTTCAGAATGTTACTATCAATTGTATAAGCACCTTTAACCTTTTCATACTCTTGGGGATCTGAAAATCTTTCTTTTTGTATTCTCGTAACGTACAAGATGTCCGAATCCTGAATTACCTTTTCATTCATCTCTACTAGTTCTACAATTTTCATCTTATTTTTCAAACCATAGATAGACTCTTGGCGAATTTGTAATGTAGGGGGAGAAACTAGAATGATTTCAACATCGTAATTAGAAAGTCCGTATAATAAGGAGTATATGGTTCGACCGTATTTCAAGTCCCCCAAGATGCAAATTTTTAATCCATCAATTTTCTTCTTTTCTTTTGTCATTGTATATAGATCAAGCATTGCTTGTGTTGGATGTTCTTCACTACCACTACCTCCATTAATTATCGGGTGATCGGAAATCTCTGCAGCAAATTTACTTGACCCGTCAAGTTGGTGACGTAGGATTATGATATCTGAATAAAGATCCATTACCCGTACGGTGTCCTGTAAACTTTCTCCTTTTTCTATTGAAGATGATTTCAGATCGGAAATTCCAATAGAACTCCCGCCAATTGATGCCATTGCTGCTTCAAAACTCATTCTAGTTCTGGTACTCGGTTCATAAAACAGATATCCCATTATTCTGGCTTTTCCTAATTCATCCTTTTCTTTAGGATTGAGCTTCTTCATTTTGTCTGTTTTTTCAAAAAGGTATTCTAGTTCATCTCTTTGAAAATCCTTAATTGAAACAATGTCTCGGTTAAAGAATCTATTAGTCTTCATTGATTATCACTATTATAATATGATAAACCCCTTTACAAAAGGATTCTTATCAGAATGCAAATGATTTGATGATTTTCTATATAGCATATATTAGAGATTTTTCATTAAAATTTGCAGTTTGGACAGGAGTGAATTAGCATTAGTCTTTGTTTTAATGATGTCGGCTACATTATTGCTCCAAAATGAGAATGTATATACATTTGGCCAAACCATGGATATGACAATTAGCAACTTTTCTAATTTGACTATGCCGCTAAGAAATACTACAATAATGGATATTAAATCAAAGTCTCTCTTTCTTGACTCGGCTGACCAAAAAAACTACTCGGTTAAGACTGTTACCTATACTCCAAAATTTTTGTGTGGGAATGTCACTTCTAATGAAGGTCCAGTAAGACCGGGCCACTACGATACTGATATAAGCATTCTTAACAAGCAAGATTATCCGATAAAAATTCTTTGGAATGTAATACCTAATGATGGTAATTCTTCTAATTCAATCATAAAGATTCTTGAACCTGAAAGCTCCACCGGGATTACATGTAGAGACATTTTTCCATTAGTTACTACTGGTAAGAACTTATTAGAAGGATTTGTATTGTTGTCTTTACCCATCAGTGGCAATATGATTAATGCATTCCCTGATCCTAATAATCCAGAAGCATCAATCTTAAGATCTATTGATGAATTGCAAGCAAACTTGATTGATGTACAAGTTTTCTATACAGCAAATGCACTGCCTGAACTTCCTAGTGAAATGATATTTAGTAAAATTGATTTTAGAATATTAAGTGACCCTAGTGGAAAAATACCCCATGCATTTTTGAGTCAAGTGTTAGAAGTTTCCTTAGCGTCCAATATTGATCAGATTTACAACCAGATATTACGAGTAAAGTCATTATTAAAGGAAAGATTCAGCTTGTCAGATTCTGAAATGAACGCTATTAAAATTCAAATTGAAAGATCTGATATAGATAGCCTTTTTACCAAAGATGATCATGCAATATCATCGTCACGTCTGAGTCCTAACATATACTTTAGATGAAATTAATGATAACAGTTGACAAGCTCTAGATTGGTATGCCAGTAATCAGATATGATCTAGTTCTAACTTGTAGAGCTATTTCAAAGAGTCACACCTTTAGTGCCCTACTTATCATTATCAATTCCGGTCCTGTAGTCAAACTACCTACAATAACTGAGCTGAAATTGGCGATAATTGCTGATGACAGGAATGGCGATCCTCCATTGACTGTAGCTGGTTCTGCCTCAACTTGTAGTATTTCAGATATTCTGCTAATTTCAGCATCATTAGCTTTTGGATGAACAATAGCGCCAGCATTTGTAGCCACAACCATTGATCCAACCTGAACAAATCCCCCGATTGACATTGTTTGAATGGGAACGCCCAGAGTATCTTTAATATCTTGATCGACTTCCCCTTTAAATAAGTTTGAAACGATTGCCCCCTTATCATTCGCTGAAATTAAGTTTCCAATTGCAGTAAATTTGCTCTTAAGTCGCTCTACATTTAGTCCTGTCTGCTTAAGGATTTGGATTTCTTCATCCGAGACAGTAGATGGTAACAAGATTCCATTGTTATTCATAACTGACATTGGACCCATCAATCTGGTCCCTGCTACTGAAACATGAATTATTTTTTCAACATCCAAGTATTCTTTTAGTTTTTTTGTTTTTGTGTCAGCAAATCCAAATGGAAGCAAAAGTGTATTATCGTTGGTCCGTGTAAATAAACCCACATTTGGACTTCTATAGACATCATACTTGTGAATTACCAAATGCTTAATCTCTCCATTGTGCGAACATCATAAGACAATATTTCTCTTTATGGGTGACTGAGATAAGAAATTATCTATCTATTCAAGCTAAATTTATGGTCTAGAATGCCTTGACGCAACAATAACTCATAGTTATTTCTATTTTGTTAATAATAATGCGGCATCACTAAAAATAAAAAGTGGATGGATTTATCGTTTATCCTGACATACAGGAGCTAAAACCACATTCTATGCACATATTGCAGCCTTCAGTAATAATCAATTTTGCATTACATGATGGGCATGCTTCATACTCAGTGTACTCATTCGGAGATGTAATCATGTTCATTTTCAGTTTTGATTGAGAAATATTTATTGTACTATCTATTGATTCAATTTCTTCAGTATCTCTAAACACTTTTTCAACTTGTGTCATCACATAGTCTTGCTTAATGTTACTATGAATATGGTCAACTACATGGGCACTTGGTTTCACAATGAATTTTTTCTCCTTATCACTTCCAGTGATATGTAGCACTTGTTCATGTCTAGATCCATCCCTATATACCGTCACTCCCTTTAATCCCAATTCATGTGATAAGAGATAAGCTGCCTTTATGTCTTCGACTGTAACGTCTGATGGCATGTTTATAGTCTTGGCGATTGCATTGCTGATCCATTTCTGCCAGACTGCTTGAGCCATTAAATGATCAGTCCAGTGGACGTCAATTGCAGTTACGAATATTTTCTGTAGCCGTTCTGGAATTTCGGGCAATCCTCTTACTGAACCGTAATTATTAGCAACCTTTGTTAGGGTTTCATCATTGTAAAGTCCGTTTTCTTTCAGTACATTTTCAAATATCCTATTTGTGTAGAAGAACCTTCCTACAGTAACTCGTTTTTCAAAAACAAGTGCAAAAACTGGTTCAACACCGTTTGAAGCGTCAGCTATCATAGATAATGTTCCTGTAGGGGCGATTGTAGTCGTCCATGAGTTTCTGATTCCATATTTTTCTATCTTCTCAACTAGTGAATCCCAATCGTACGAGTGATATCGCTTTGGAATTTCATAGTATCCTGCCACTGGTATCATTTTTCCTTCTACATAATCAGTCTGATTGAATAAGGGAAAAGCTCCTCTTGCCTTGGCTATTGCAACACTTTCTTCCATACTATAGTAAGAAAGTGCCTCCGCTACTCTGTTCATAAACTCGTAACCCTCTTTTGAATTGTATGGTATTTCTAAGGTAAATAATAGATCAGCGATCCCCATTATTCCGAGGCCGATCCTCCTTGTCAATTGTGTATTTAGTTCAATTTCTTCAACTGGATACTTATTCATGTCTATAACGTTATCTAAGAATCTGGTCGAAAGACGTATTGCCTGCTCATAGCGTTGCCAGTCAAATTCATATTTTCCATCAATATTTCGTTTGACAAAATTGGCCAAATTGATGGAACCTAAATTGCATGATTCATATGGATACAATGATTGCTCCCCACATGGATTTGTCGCTCTGAGAGGTCCTTCTTTTACATTAATGCACGGATTGTATTTATTGATATTATCGAAGAATATAACACCTGGTTCAGCACTTTTCCAAGCACTGAAAGTAATCAAATCTAGGAGCTGGTGTGAATCAATTTGCTTTATTGGTTCTTGGGTCGTTGGATTTTTAAGCGTGTATTTGTGATTGTTTTCGTTAATTATTGATTCCCAGAAATCGCTCCAAATCCCAACACTTACATTAAAGTTTTCAAAAATACCTGGTTTCGTTTTGGCAGTAACGAACTTTTCGATATCAGGATGCCATGATTCCATTATTCCCATATTTGCGCCCCTTCTTTTTCCGCCTTGTTTTACCACATCAGTAATTGTATCTATAATTCTCATGAATGAGATTGGTCCTGAAGCAACGCCAGAAGTTGATGCTACAATATCGCCTTCCGGACGAAGATTTGAATAATTAATACCAACTCCACCACCGGATTTGAATATCATTGCTGCATCAGTTGAAGATTTCATTATCTCTGACATGTCGTCTTTCATATCCAAAACGAAGCAAGCTGAAAGTTGGCCAAGTTTTGCTCCGGCGTTCATAAGGGTAGGAGTATTTGGTAGAAAGTCCTTTGAGACCATCAAATTATTATATTCTACAATTCTATCGGAATACTTTGACAATTGACCTTCCGCAATTAGCCGCAAAAGATCTTTAAAGCTAATTTTCATATGGCCGCTTTTTGCCAAGTGAATGTAATGTCTAATAATTGATTCAAAATGATATCTGTTAAGATAGTGATTGCCAATTTTTAGTTTCAAGTCAAAATCATCTATTTTTTTATAGTATTCTTCAGCTTCAGTGATATTTTGAACGACTACATCACTACTTGAGTACAATTCTGAATCATGAAGTATATCAGGGATTGTTACGAGAATTGCAACTCGCTCAAAAAGTGATCTAGGATCTTCGACAATTTCATTATTATTATCTCTTAACAAATAGCGTGAAGCAAGCACTCTGAGAGAATTGATATCAAATGATTTATCCACTTCATCCAGATCTTTCTTATTTAGAATCTTCTTCTTTTCATCTCTAATCTTGCGTCGTTCGTGTCTGTATAGAATGTAGGCTTTAGCGGTCTCTGAAAGACCTTCTTCAATTAGGATCGATTCAACCATGTCCTGGACATCTTCTACACTAGGTATTCGATTGGTGTCTAAAACAGAAAATTGTTGGTCCATTTTTTGAACAACTTTTTCTGATAATTTTTCGGCAAGCTTGTAGTCTGTCTTACCTGCTGCCATTAGTGCTTTGTAGATGGCATTAGAAATCTTTGAATTACTAAAATCGACAAGTCCTTTATCCCTCTTCTTAATTTGCGCGATTGGTTTTTTGGTAGTGTTTGAAGAATTCTCAATTTCCGTAATTTCCTTTGCCATAACGCTTTATACAGCTAGACCCTAGCTTAAAAATATTATTTTACTAAAAAATAATACAATCAAGGTTTAAACTAGTTGATTCGATATCATTATATTGTCAGATAGGCTAGAAAGTTAAAATTAGGCAGGTTCCAAAAATCCCATCTCCATTAATTCTATCTTTTTTCCTATTGGTTTTTTATCTAAAATTCATTCATGGATAGCATATTGAATTATCTAATTTACACAATTTAGGAACAGCAAGCTGTTCTAAAGGGGTCGTCATGCTAGCTATTATCTCCAGCCTTATTTTAGTCCTGCCGTTTCTGATGAAAATAAAGCTAACGCTTAGCTCAAAAAGTTATCATATCGGAATAATAATATCATGAGCGTTAACTTTTTGAATTCAAGAGAAGGCCCTTCATAGTGGCGTAAAATTAGTGGAGCCACAGCTTTGACATACTTCAGATGATGCTTGCATTTTTGTACCGCACGAGATACAAATTTTGTTTCTGTAAACTGGTCTGAAGAAATTAAAATCAAATGACCTATTAACACAATCCTTCAATTCATTATCCGTAAGATTGCTAATGTCTACATTGAGTGAAACTCCACCGTTCAGTAGTTTATCGATTGAGTTACTTGATTCTATT
>JBHENS010000053.1:9282-9856 GCA_046261955.1 Nitrososphaeraceae archaeon
ATTATGGGACCAGAATTTGAAAGTAGATCTCTGCCATTTATAAGAAGTCCCTGGGAATAAGACCTTATCATCGAATCATTACCGGCTTGATGGGACAAGTTTCCATATTTTTCTGAGTCTAGAGAAGCTAATCGCGTATTACTGTCATCTGTTATCATAGCAATTCGTATAGAGTCGTCTCCAGCTAGTTTGCCTTGAGCCGAAGCGACTTCAACAGCTGTATACAATACCTTTTGAATAATTTTTTCTCCATCAAATTCATGTCCTAGTATATTGTATACAGACTCTCTTATTCCTGTCAAATTAATCACGAGATTCATCTTGCTTAACTGCATCATTTGAGTAATATTGGCCATTACTGGTAGCATTTCTCTCCTTATCATTTCTAAAATAGAGTTCTTTCTTGTCAACAGAGCAGATATAGCTGGTTTTATCATCAGTGCCAATCTGGCTCTGAAATAAGTTTCATCTTTATTCGATTGATAAGCTAATCTGGGTAGATTAATTGCTAATGACTCCAAGCTTACGACTGAACTTGATTTCTGATCCGATTGAGTTTTTACTATTCCGATAT
>JBHENS010000054.1:0-9852 GCA_046261955.1 Nitrososphaeraceae archaeon
CATCCATTGCCTTTGGTTCATCCATTGCCTTTGGTTCATCCATTGCCTTTGGTTCATCCATTGCCTTTGGTTCATCCATTGCCTTTGGTTCATCCTTTGTCTTCGATGCGGGCTTAGATTTATTGTAAATCTCTAAAAATTTTATACTTTCTACAGACGGAATAAATTTAAATAAATCACCAGATATTGCCTTCTTGATAACCTGGAGCCCATCAATTAAAAAAGCTTCTTCAGGCAAAGGAATGACAATTTCAGGTTTATTAAAGGTTATTGAAATTTTGTCACCTTCTACAAGAAGTCTCCTTTTGACAAGAGATGATGCTTTCTCTTCATCGGTTTTTAAGACCTTTAGAATATTGACATTGTAATTCAATGTTTTTCCGGCTAATCTATGGTTAAAGTCAACCTGTACACGCCCTGAACCGATAAACCTTACAAACCCTCTCCTATCGTCTATGTCAACTACATCTCCAGCCTTTATTTCATCAGCCTTATCACCAAATTTTCTTTGTGGTATCATCCTTACCTTATTCGGATCTCTCATGCCAAATGCCTTGTCCGGAGTGATATCAACATTCAAATTATCACCGAGTTTTGCAGTCGTTAGAATTTCGTCGAGTCCTTTCAATACCCATCCTTCTCCTATCGAGACTAACCTAGGTTCATACTTTATGCTAGGATCATAGAGATTAGATTTCTTCGCATTTTCTTCCACAGTAGTCTCAAAAATTTCGTCTGAATCCTTTACTTTAGCAGTATAGTCTATAAGAATGAGTGATCCTTTTTCCATTGTCACGAAATTTGCTGTCGGTTTACCATAATATTAAGCTTAACAACTAGTCCCTATTGACTCAGTACATTGTTGGCTACTGACAATCCATCCTTTACTGGCGGCACGCCCAGAATTGACATTGATGATGAGATGGCAGAAAGAGTTCTCATAACATGGTAACTACTTACTTCGCCCATACATCCTACTCTAAAAACTTTTCCCTTAAGTTCCCCAAATCCTCCCGCTATTAAGACCTTGAATTTAGTTGAAATGAATTCTCGAAATTTCTTGTCATCAATACCAGGAAGATAATTTACGGCTATAACCACATTGCTTCTGGAATCAGCATCGGCGAATGGTGTAAAACCCAAGGCATCTAGTCCGGAATAGAAGGCATTAGCACACTTTCTATGTCGATTAATTCTATTTTCCATTCCCTCTTCGATAATGATATTTAATGCTTCCTGGTAAGCATAAAAAAGACTTACAGCAGGTGTGAAAGGGGTTTCAAAACTGTCGTTATAATACTTGAAATATCTTTTTAGATTCAAGTATTGACTTGGAGGAGGATTCTCAATCATGTATTTTTTTGCTTCCTTGCTTATTGAAATCGGTGCAATTCCTGGAGGTGCTGCTAGTGCTTTCTGAGTTGCTGTAAAGCATATATCTACATTCCATTTGTCAACTGGTAGCTCATCACCACCTAGAATTGAGACTGCGTCTACGACAAAATATGCTCCATGTGCTTTACATATATCGCCTAATTTGGATAAATTTCTCAAAGTCGTACCTGTAGACGTCTCATTATAAACAACGTATAATGCCTTAATATTAGAATTTTTTTCAAAAGCCTCTTCTATTTTTTCTATTGGGGGGTTTTGTCCATATGGTGAATTTATCCTAATAGTTTTTCCTCCATAGTTATCTATAAGATCTGCAAGTCTAGTACTAAATTCTCCATTTACAGGTATAATCACTGCATCATCTTTTTTTATGAGATTTACAACAGAAGTTTCTACAGCTCCTGTGCCTGAAGTTGTGAGTACTACAACATCATTTTCGGTCTCAAATACCGTTTGTGTCTTATTTACAATATCTTTGTATAATTTTCTAAAGTCATCACTTCTATGGTTTATCATGGGTGTTAGCATTGCATTAATAACTCTATTAGGAACATTAGTTGGGCCTGGAAGCATTACAAGGTATTCCAATTACATTCATGAAAAGATTATAGCCAATATTTATAATTACGTAAAAATTTGGAAAGAGACATAAATGATTTTATTTGCATTAATTTATGCTTAAAGAACGTGCGAGAAATATCCTTGATACTATAGTTGCCACCGGATTTAACGCATTGATGGTTTTCAAACCAGAAAATATTTTCTATCTGACAGGTTTTTGGGGCGAATCCGTGGCCATATGCACCCATGATGAGATCAAATTACTTGTTCCCAAGTTAGAAAGCACCAGGGCCTTGAATGAATCCAAATACTCTGAAATTATCACCGCTGAACGCGGGGCTGGACTGATAAAGTCAGTAATACCCTATTTATCAAAACACAAATTCTATTCTGACTGCAGTGATTATGAAATAGTTCGATCTATTTTACCATATACAGATAACAGTAAATTTGTCATAGATGAATGGCCATATCGTAATGCAAGAATTGTCAAAGATGATTCTGAAATTGGGAAAATCAAGGAGGCATCACGTATTATAGACAAACTCTATGCAATATGCAATGACGAAATAAAGAGAGGGCTTACGGAAAAACAATTGCAGGCAAAGTTACTATACGAAGCTATGAACCTTGAAGGAACGTCTACATGTTACCCATATACTCTGAATCCATTCATAATTGCGGGTGGACCTAATAGCGCTCTACCTCATTTCGAAACATCAAATAGAGAATTTATTGAAGGGGATTTCATTGTCGTTGATCTAACTCTGCGATATGATGGGTATATTTCCGACGCCACTCGTACATTTGCATTAAATAATGTTAGTCCTGAAATGCGTGAGGTGTATAACCTTGTCAAGAATTCTCAACAGCAGGGACTCGAATGTGTAGAGGAAAGAATTGAATGTGGGAAAGTGGATGCTGCTTGCCGCAATCTGATATCAAATAGCGGATATGGTGATAATTTTATTCATTCTACTGGACATGGGGTTGGCTTGGAGGTTCATGAACAACCATGGATACGTCAAAATGAAACTAAAAAATTATCAAAAGGCATGGTTGTTACTGTTGAACCTGGGATCTATATAGATTCAAAGTTTGGTGTTAGGATTGAAGATACGATTGTAGTTAATGAAAATACCAACATTCCCGATTTGGCCCTAACCAAATTTACCAAAGAGTTACTAATCTTGTGATCACAAAATAATCAATCAATGTATCTTTAGCTTTTTGCAAACAATCTTTAATAAATTTCTGGCTATTTCCGTCTTTGATTCAAGTGGAATATGGATTACATTCTTTTCTTTATCTATTATGTAGATCTCATTTGTATCAGATCCAAAATCGCATCCTTTTCTTGAGATATCATTGGCTACGATTAGATCACCATTACACTCATTAAGTTTATCAAGAGCTCTCTTTACTAACAATTCCTTTGAAATTCCATATTCCGCTTTGAACGCCACCAGAAAAATTTTATTATCAAATTGTTTTATTTTATCGACAATTTTTGTTGTCGGAACAAGTTTAATAGTTTTAGTTCCATTTCGAGTATCCATTTTGTTGGACCTTTTCTTGCTGGGATGTGATATCGAAAAATCTGCAACGGCGGCGGCATGAAAAACAATATGGTGCTTTTCATTCAAGATTCTTTCTTTCACAACCTTTAACATTTCTTCAGTAGTCTTGATTCTTATAATATTCATTCTTGGTTCATATGGAATATTCAAAGATCCATGTCCATAAACGAAAGTTACGGTGAATCCTTTGTCCAAACACTGTTGTGCTATATTCAGTCCCATTTTTCCTGAACTTAAATTGGTCAAAATTCTGACGGAATCAATATACTCAACTGTCGAACCCGCTGTTACCATGACATTAATTCCTGACGTCATTTTGCCATTCTTTATTCCGATTTTATCAATTACGAATTGTACTACCTTTTCGGCAGAAATTACTTTTGCTTTGTCCTCCGTTATAGATGGTTCTAATATCGATACTCCTAATGACTTTAGTTTCTTCATATTCTCAGCTATAATGATATTTTCATACATGGCCTCATGCATTGCGGGAGCAATTACAATGGGTATTCTTGATCCAAAGGCTACGCTCAGGACAGTTGTTACTGGATTATCTTCTATTCCGTTAGCAAATTTTCCCAAAGTGTTAGCTGTACACGGATATACAACGATAATATCTGATTTACCGTAATTGGCAAGAGCAATATGTTCCAAATCTGATGTTAGTTCTGATACAGTTTTGTTTCCTGTGGCCCAATTCATTATTTCTTCTGTTAGTAACCCGGATTTGGTTGATTTTGACATCACTGGATACACTTCTGCACCATTGCGCATCAACATTCTACTAAGATCTATAGCTTTGTATGCAGCTACGCTAGCTGTAATGCATAACACAATTTTCTTTCCTTTCAGAATATTGCTATTAATACCTATAATTTCTTTTGATACATGTTGCTTATTTTGAAAATTCTCATTTGAAATATTCATATCAAACCCTTTTTAGCATTTTTTCTAGTCTTGCAAATTCTTCTTCCGTCATATGATACATATGTTCTTCCTGTGGGAACTTTCCTGATTTAACTTCATTCTCGTATGCTTTTATCGCATCAAATATTTGATCTGACAAATTGAGGTATCTTTTTACAAATTTAGCTTCCATTTCTTTGTACAAGCCTAACATATCATGGATAACCAATACTTGTCCATCAACGTAAGGTCCACAGCCTATCCCAATTGTTGGAACTTTAATATTTTGAGTTATCACTGACGCTACTTCGCTGGTAACTTTTTCAAGAACGATGCTAAATACTCCCGCTTCTTCTAGAGCCTTGGCTTCGCTAATTAGTTTAATTGCATCTTCGGCTGTTTTCCCCTGTGAAATATAACCATGATGTAGTGGGGTAGTCTGAGGTTTTAATCCTATATGTCCCATTACAGGAATACCTAGACTAGTCAATTTTTTGACAATATCAACAATTTCCAATCCGCCCTCTAACTTGACGGCATCGCAACCACATCTTAGAAATTTAAGAGCATTTTTAATTGAAATTGACGTTCCCATTTGATAGGATCCAAAAGGCATGTCAGCAATTATTATTGGTCTTGTTATTGCATTTACTACTCCTTTACAAAATGTCAACATTTCATTCATTCCTATTTTTCTAGTCGAATCATATCCCAGCATGACAGTTGCTGCACTATCACCTATCAAGACCATATCCAAATCAGTTTCATTACAAATACGCGAAATGGAATAATCATACGATGTTAACATTGTTATTTTTTCTTTATTTTTTTTCTTATTCAGAATTTCAGAAATTGTTAGCTTTGACTTTTTTTGACTTCCCATTTCAAATTCCTCTTCTTATCATTCGCAACGATTTGTGCATGTTTTCTTTGTTATCAAAATTCTTAATCTGTTGTAAAAAGTACGATTTATCTCGCCTAACTAATTGCTCTGAGATCTTTATCATATTTGGTATCGCACGTACTATATTGTCAACAATAGTAACATCAGAAGCCATTGCAGTACGTGATAGCGGATTTAGATCAACAGAAATTACCTTCTTCCCCATTTTCACTAGACTTTTTGTTCTATCACCATCTTCAAGTGTAACAAAAATAGTATCAGAATTCATTATCCCATTCTTATCAACATATTTGCGATTACTTGATATATCATTAATAGTTGATTTAAATTTGGTATCCAATCCCAATACCTCAGTTGCGTCTTCTTTTCTTAATATTCTTGCTATTGCATTGGATCTAGCCATACTCTTATGAAAAAGGTTTACCTCAATTCCTGATTTAGTAAGATTGCTCAATATAACTAGATCTCTTGCACATAACGTAGCTGTGTTACCATTGATAGAAATAATTGACTTATTTGATAGCAATAATAAACAGACAGCCGCTCTCTCAGCGTCGTATGCATATTTTGTGGTCTTCTCGCCCAATAAATAATCAAAGGCCTCTCCTCTACCATGGGCAATCAATCCTTGTGGAACAACAATTCCCTTTCTAAAGCCCTCAACCAATTTTTCTCGTATGATGAGCGATTTTGCCCTTGGGTGAGTCGGTGGAATTTCATGCATCATGTTTTCTAATTAATCTAGCACCTTCATTTTCAATATCAGAAATAAATAACCTTGCAGAGAAATTTTTTGAAATCTTTCTTAATGCTTCTAGCTCATTTTCTTTCACTATTGTGAAAACAGTCTGTCCAAATAGAGCCACACTACTATGAAAGCCATTTTGTGATAAGAGGTCCATCAGGTTTTTGCAGCTTTTATTTACGAATTGCAATGATTGAGAAAAGTCGGAAGATAGTTCTAGGAAATCTATAATAGTTTTTGTTTTCAGTATCTTCGTCATCATTTGGTTACATTCATGGGTTGAAATCCTTCCAACACTTTCGATAAAATACCGTGTAAAAATAGGAGAAAAACAGAAAATCGCAACTTTGTAATTATTTATTTTTATTACACTTGTTTTTCCGATACCCGGAGCACCACCCCTTAATCTAATACATAATCCTCCATAATATTCTGCGAGCACTGTCCCTAAACCGGTCTTACACTCTATTTCAGCCCTATGAGCTATCTGAGCTGATTCCATATCTGAAAGACCCAAAGAAAGAGCATGATTGAGTGCATACGATAGACTCAAGGCTGCAGACCCACTTGTACCAATTCCATAGCCAATTGGTACTCCAACTTCATGATTTACTTTAACGAAGTAATTCTTACTTGCTCTTTTCAGGAATTCATTTATTACGAATTTTGAAACTAATGCATCTTTGGAAAGAACGCCATTGATACGAATTGTAAAATCATTCTTCTCATTGGGATAAAGTTCTACTGTGCTCGTAACTCCCTTGCTAATGGAAATCCCTGCCCCAAGTGAACCACGTTTCAAGATTGATTTATCTTTGATTTCACTATAAAATCCTGTTATGTGACTCGGACTAAATGCCCTTCCGATAGAAATAGCAGGAGTTATTTCTAAAGTCATTTGCATCATAATATAATATTTTGAAAAATATAAGAATAATGTTTAATTAATTTATATGTATTTAAATATAGTATGTTTCAGAACGAACGACGCTTGCAAAAAATAGGAAGCAGTATACTTATGTCATTACCAGCTGAATGGATAAAGACACTTGGACTAAAAAAGGGAGATATTTTATCTATTGAAAATAACGATGATAACTCTATTACTATATTTCCAACCAGGGATAGAAATAGCCATGCCAAAGAAATAGCAATTCATCTCCTTGATCTTTCACATGACAAATTGATTAATCAGATTTATGGAGCATATCTGTTAGGTTATGACATCATAAAGATTGTCGGAAGAACTCAAATCGACTTTCAAAATCGAGAAATAATAAAAAAAGCAATGAGAAATTTAATTGGGCTTGAAATTGTTGATGAGGATGGCCTAAATATGACCATTCAGTTTCTCCTCGATGCGCATTCTATGAACATCTCTAAAATATTAAAGCAAATGAGCTCCATCGTGAGCGGTATGCATAAGGATATAGTTAATGCCATGAAAACAAGAGACAGTGAAATCGATCTTCTTGTAAGGGGAAGAGATGACGAAGTAAATAGGCAATATTTCCTTATTGTACGATTGATTAGAACCGCAATGATGGATCGCAGACTAGCTTCTAGTCTAGATCTTAGTAATATCGATATTTTGGATTATAGAATTGCAGCAAATCATTTAGAAAATGCAGGGGATTTTATTTCTAGATTATCTTCTCAATTATCAGGTTTTTTTGATGAAATAAAATATGAAAAAATCATTGAGGCAAATTATTTGATTTTGGAAATGCAAGAAAAGTCCATATCTGGATTCATCACTAAGGATACTGAAAAGTCTTCTCATGTAGTAACTCTCTTCAATAAGTTCGATGCAATATCTACCTTCATTAAAAATGATTATCTTAAGCTTGAAGGAAATTATCAATCTGCGCTAAAGATCATAAGTATAATATACACAATGGATGAGATAGCTAGATGCTGGGTTGATATCACCGATTTAATAAAACCAGTCTATTCTATTAGGTAGAAAGAGTTTTGTGGCGGTTCATTTTTGACATTAGTGTTTAATTCGAGACTAACTTTCTAGCTTTTTGATTACATCATCAAAGTATCTCAACGGCACAATTTTTACAGTATTGTATGAAGAAATTCCTACTGCAATACTTAATTCTTCGATATCGTGTGCATTTTCTGCCTCCAAAATAATAAACCATTCATGTTCAAGAACTGACATGTAAAAAGCGACAACTCTTTTCACATTAAATCTTGAAATATTTGTTTCAATTTTCTTCTTCATTTCTTTAAAAATTTTTTTACTTTCTTCATTGTTTAGCGGACACGATTCTGGACTATGTACCGCAAATACTCCAAACAGTGAATTTTTGTTCGATTCCATCTGGTCTTTTATCAATAGTGCACACTTAAATGAGTTATCAGGGCTTCAAAAGAATTGACCTTAGAGTGGATAGGTCAATTTTAGAAAATGTGTTTATCATGATTCCTGATAGTTATGAGTGCTGCACTTATAGAAATATCATGATTATATCCTTCATTCTCATGCCTTCAAATCCAGGCAATATATCGATATCAATGAATCTAATTGAAACTTTCAGGCTCGTGAGTGCGGAAATGATTGTCATGTTCTGGGTAGTTCTTGGGTCAAACTTTTGAACTCTGGAATAGTTTTGAGCCTCACGATTTTGAAAAGATTATTGCCTTCTAACTTCTGCCTTGATTGCCAGTAGAAATAATATCATCAACACTTCTCAAGATTTCGGGTTTTCATTTGATATTTAATATTTGAGATTTAATGAACCAATCGTTTTTGAATTGGAATATGTCTGTATTGAATTTACTTGATTGATTCTTTGATATTACGTATATTCTGAATTAGTAAAGAGGTAAAACACTGTAGTTTTCAGTAATGACACTTGAATCTCCGATTTGCCATAGTAGAATATTTATATTCATCGTAATACTAATATTTTCATAGCCCGAAAAACTGTCTACGGTAAATGTCCAAAATGTAGGACTAAAAGTCAACTTGAGGTACTATCAAGTAATCCCGGAAATGAGAAATTTAGGTGCAATATGTGTTATAACAAGTTTACAATGGACGAACTCTAAGAACTCGTATACAGCCAATAGCGCTTCTTTTTTTTCTTTTATTAATTCTGAAATATAAAAATTCGACATATTAGATCTTGATAATAATTATGAAAATAGAACATTTTTAAAATTGAAATAGGTGTACGTGTAAATCAATTTAAGTTTGGATACCGTTGATGGATCTTCCAATGATGGACATGAAGGCATTCAAGAACATAATAGTGATTTCTCTAAAAAAAGATCGATACATGATTCATCCTTTCAATATCCTGTAAGAATAGGCGATGAATATGATGTAAATATCCAAGATATGAGTAGGAATGGTGATTCAGGTGTTACAAGGATAAGAGGATTGATTACTTTCGTGGGAGGGACTAAACCTGACGATAAAGTAAGAATCAAAATTATGAAGATTGGGAAAGGTTATGCCAGAGGACAATTAATTGCATATTTGGATTCATGAATTAGTCTAACAAGAGAAATGAACATTTTACTGTACACGAGTATCAATCTTTGTCCCCGCTAATGTACTTTCAATACCACTTAGTCCGATAAAGTAAATCGAAAGCAAGATTTAATATGAAAGAATTCTATTCAGCAGAAACATAAATGAAAAAGAAGAGATGCGCACAAAACGTCATTGAAACTTTTTTATCCGGTCTATTGTGCTTATAATTGTTGTTTGCACAATGGTGGGGGACAGACTCTTATAT
>JBHENS010000055.1:0-9284 GCA_046261955.1 Nitrososphaeraceae archaeon
GGTTTGAACAGAACAATTGCATTCGGGTTAAAGACAACATCATGGCCCATTCCCAAAACTTTACTTTGTAAAAATAGATCTATAGCAATTAGGCCTTCAGGAATTGTTATTTTTTTGGCAATATCAGAGCGTATAGATAAGCCTCTACCCATTACAGTGTATTGAGAAAGTTGTTTCTCTCTTACTGATTCCAACCATTCATTGACAAAAACTGTACCCTTTGCAGGAATAGCTCGATCTGCAATTGGCTTTGGATTTGATGCACAAATAGCCACGTTATTATTGATTTTGTCAACTAATTCCAAAGTACAATTTGGTTCTGGCACCACATCAGCGTCATATAGGACAATTATTTCACCAGTCGCATTTTGTATTATGTTGTTCCAAGCGTTTGCTGCACCTCTCCTCTTGTCATTGTGAAGAAAGATTATCTTTTTTGAATGATTTTCCATAAATTGCTTAACGATGTTTGGGGTATCATCAGTTGAATCATCAGAGATTATGATTTCGACAAGCTCAATTGAATTTAGATTTGAAAAAATCACGCTATCCAAAATTGTTTTGATATTTAATCCTTCATTGTAAGACGGAATCCCAATAGATACAGTGGTCAAACTCCTCTAATTTACAAAGTAACATATTTTACTCTTCATATATTTCGACTAATAATCTAATATGACATCATTATTTTGCATTTGGTTAAATATGAATATATTATTAAAAAATCATAAATTAAGAATTGACATCTCAGGATACCTATCGTAATCCCATTTTGAAAACGAGTAATTTGATTACTCCCATAATCATAGGAAAATCCTCTACCTCTAATAATAGCTTCCTTCGTGTTATGTCTGACAGGAACCTAATAGATAGACTTGACAAAATGTTAGCCTTACAAATTAACAAGATAATTATTTTTGGGACCCCCAAATTACATGATCCAAGGGGATCGCAAGCATGGAATAGTAAGGGGATTGTTCAAAACACAATAAGAACTATAAAAAGTAACTTTGACAAAAAGATCCAGATAATAGCTGACGTCTGTGTTTGTCAGTATAATCCATCAGGCCATTGTGGAATCGTAAATCAAGATAACCAAGTAGACAACGACAAAACTTTGAAGCTGATGTCAAAGATTTCACTTAGCTATGCTGAGTCTGGTGCAGATATGGTTGCGCCATCTTCGATGATGGATGGATTGGTACTGTCTATTAGAAACAATCTCAATATTAATGGATTCAGAGATACCAAAATAATGTCCTTTTCAAAACAGTTTTCCTGTCTGTATTCTCCCTTTCGTTTGACCGCATTCAAGAATTTTTCAAAGATCGACAAGTCTACCTATCAGGTAGGATACTCTAATTCAAGAGAGATGTTGAGAAAGATAGAATTAGATTTACGCGAAGGGGCTGATATCATAACAATAAAGCCATCATATGCTAATCTTGATTTGATAAGCAGAATTGTTGATAGAGTCAGTTGTAAAATAGCTGTTCAACACGTATCTGGCGAATATGCCATGCTAATGGCTGCTACTCGCAATAGATTCATCCAGGAACATGAGTGGATTATAGGATATTTTACATCTATGATGAGAGCAGGAGTTAATTTGATAATATCATATGGAGCTGAAGAAATAGCTGCCTTGATTTAGGCCGGTAGAATTCTTTTGTGCCAAAATGCGTGAATTGATGTCGGATTTAAAATAATCCTGCTTCTACTTTGATTTTAATTCTTTACCTGTACAGCATTGATAAGACCTACCTGACCAGGTCTGGATATTACTCTTGCCAAGCCTAATTCAGTTTCTATCACGGTGCCTTTAGTAATTACTCCTCTTCTTTCGTAGTCCTTGTTAGCAGTGTTCTTGATAACTCTAAGTATTTTTGACTTTGTAGTTTTGTTCTCTTCTACATTTGAAACATTTGCAAATTCAACTGTTTTTAATGCCATCTTGCTGTTATCACCGCGCACCCTTCTTGTCAATTCGACATTGCTTCCAATGACCGCTTCATTTGGATATCTATCTATTTCGGATTTGCGTCTGCTCCGCATCGGGATTATTTTGCCGCCTGTGTACTTTCGTCCGTATAGATTCTCGATAGATTTTTTCATGATTGCATGATAACTAAAATTGATCCATATTATGAGGTTTTCTATTGAGGAATCACAGTGTAATGATAATTATTTTAGAATCATCTTGCTTTTGAGTATGTTGAGATCATTTATCCCAAAATATTCTTGAAATTTTCTGCTTGTTCTATATATTTTCATTCGCCCCAATCGTTCCGATTCAATGAACGCATGAGCTCTCAGCTCTTTGAGATGTGTGTATACCTGGCTGCCTCGGATTTGAACTAGCCTTTTTGAGGTAATTGGTTGTTCATAAGCAATAAATGATAAAGTTTTCAGTGCACCGGCGGGGATTAGCGGCTGTTGAGCAAATCGCCTAATCAAAGGCATGTAGACGGGTTTTACTTGAAACACAAATTTATCATCATCAAGTTGTGCGATTTCTAGGGCGGTCAATACATTTTGCGTTTTTTTTATTAGTTCATGTAGTAATTTGACTACTTTTTCTTTAGAACTAATTCCAGCTGCCCTCATCAGGTCATTGATGGATAATGGTCTACCGGCAGCATATAGAGCTGCTTCGATTCTGGCTGTAATTTCAGCGTCCGGGAGTAATTGAGGCACCTGTGTGAATCTAAGTAACTAAGCTTTGTTAATCAATGTTTTCGTTCAAGGTAATCAATATTTCTTCGTCTTTTTGTTCAACAAGTATTTTTCTCTTCATGGCAAGGTATAGCATTGCAATAAAGCATCGGACTATTTCAACAGAATTCATTTTAACGGTAAGATTCTTGAATTCAACAGCCTTGTCTGCAGTTACTATATCGAAAATCATATTCTCATAAGATTGCAAAATCTTCTCAAACTTCACCAAGTACTCATCAAAGTTGAACGTCTCCACAGATTCCAGATTGAGTTGATTTCGTCTTGGTTTTGGATTTGCCAGTCCATTTATCATGTTTTCAAGTACGTGCAATAATTCTTCTAGACTCACAGGGTAAGTAGGTTCTATCCTAAACGGAATTTCAAGTGGCTTTAAATTTGGAATGGGTTGAATATCGACATCCTCAACGCCCTTTTTGATTTTGGAGATTTTCTCCAGTCGCAGGATGCTCTCTACCTTCAACCGATAGATTAGTGAGGATGATAAAGCTGCTATCCCGCACATTCTAAGGTCTTTTTTTCCACTATTATTGATTAGTTTTAACAACATTTCTAATAGTAATGAAAGATCAATTTCCCATACATCTTTCTTTGATAATACTGAAGGATTGAAAAGTAGATCAAGTGGGGGTTGAGATATGCTTTTCTTAGTAGTTATGTCTGCTTCCGACATGTATGTCTAAAATAGCCTCTAGTTAATATTAATTGGTATTGTTTAATAAAATTTGATTTATAATAAAATTATCTTGGGAAGATTGGAAAAACATTCAAAAGTCACTGTATTGTAAGATAGAAAAAGTGGAGAATGTTTACGTCAATGGCTTCAAAGAAAGAGATAAGGGAAAAGGAAAATCAGGAGAGGCTCGCAAATGCGATCAGCACTTTGGACAGTATAGCTAGGAACAATAATATTCAAAAAAATATTCGAAATATTGTAAGAGAGATCTTGACAGGAATAAAGGATGAAAAAAACGGATCTATTTCTGTTAGGGCGGCAAATACTATAAGCATGCTGGATAATGTGACTCAAAATCCGCAGATGCAATCTCATATACGGACCTTACTGTGGCAGGTCGTTTCAACGTTAGAGAGTATAAGAGAATAGGAAACTCATCCCTTAAGTCAAGAAGAATCAATATTCTTGGCTGGTTTTAGTTGAGGTGGAAGTTTTTCAAGTTTATGAGTAGGATTAGCAAGATAATGTCTGGACGCACCTTCACCGCTAAGCACAATATTACAATTAATGCATTTGTATCTTATAGCCAATTACAATTATAGTTATACCTACATATCTAAAAAGATACTGAACAAAACATCTATTTTTGATCCATCCTGGCCCATCTGATGTCACTGCTAACTTACCTTGTCAATGTTGCTATTGGTATTAGCTTAACTTCTGCATCTAAAGAACAGCAATCTAGACTCTACTATCTGTCAGACTATCATACTTCAAACTAATCCAAATCGTAGGTCCGTGTGCCATTTACACTAATCATATATGAACTTAAACAATTGCAGGTCAATGGGAAAAGCTATCAGGTACCTGAGAGCCATCATCTTCCATAAAGTATGTAAAAAGATACATTCTTACCAATGTGAGGACCAGCAATATCAGCTTGGTTCAACTACTAACCTTACCTCCACATTATTCTAAATCCATAGGAAATCTATGATATCATAATTACCGCAACTTGATAATTTCTCTATTATCAGGAACAATAGATCTTATCTTGAATCTAGAGAAAATATTGCTAGCTACGTTTTCTGATTTAGATTTTTCACCGTGATTGACCAATACTCTTTTTGGTTTTATTCTTGCAGTAAAATTCATTATCTGGTTAAAATCACTATGGCCACTAAATCCATCAATTTTCTGACTTGCACTTTTAATTGGAATAACTTTAACCTTACCTCTTTCATCCAGCATACTGATCTCCATCAGACCACCATCAATGACGCGTCTTCCTAATGTTCCATTTATCTGGTAGGAAACAAATAATATATTATTTTTCTTGTCTGGTGCGATTTTCTTAAAGTATTCTACCGATGGACCTCCTTCCAGCATTCCAGAGGTTGCCATTATGACACTCGGGTTTTCGTCGTTGAATACGTCTTCCCTTCTTTCGTAGCCATTAACTACTGTAAAGTATTCTGATTGAAATGGATTCACACCGTTAGATACTGATTTTCTTACATCAAATCCAAGGTAATGTGCATAGGACATATGTATTGCACTGGCTTCAGATATCATTCCTTCGATAAAGACCGGTGCCTCCATAAGACGTCCTCCTCTCATTTCCTTATCTAGGACCAACATTATTTCCTGGGCTCTTCCCACTGCAGGAACAGGAATCAATACCTTTCCACCAGCTGACAAGGTCTTATTAATAGCATCGGTAAAAGTTTTGTATACTACAGATTGATCTGGCATAATGTCGATTGTGTTTCCGTATGTGCTCTCGGTTATCAATGTCTCTACCCGGGGGTAAACAGAAACAGCGCTATCCAACAATTGGGTTCTGGCATACTTGTAATCTCCGGAATAAAGAATATTGTGAGTCCCAAATACGTTGATGTGTACCGTAGCACTTCCCATTATATGTCCAGCATTGTTGAAGGTTATGGTGATATCAGGCGATATATCGGTAGGTTTCCCGTAAGGTAACGTTATACAGTGCTTGATAACTTCATTTACATCTCTTGTTTCGTATGGTAAAAATGTCCCATTGCTTTTAGAAATCTTTACGGAATCATACTGTAGGAGAGTCATTAAAGGTAGTGTGGGTTCAGTGCAATAAACCGGACCCTTATATCCAAACTTGAATAATGTTGGCAAAAATCCCTGATGATCGATATGTGCATGACTTATGATTACAGCGTCTATCTCGTCAAGATCAAAATTAAACCAATCTAATCTTGGATAAGCTGAAATTCCTGGCGGTTCTCCAGGATTTATTCCGCAATCAAGCATAATCTTGCTTTCAGAAGTTACGACAATAAAACATGACCTTCCAACTTGTTTAACCCCACCCAGACAAAAAATAGATATTTCCTCCTTGTTCCTAATCTTAGATTTCAGTTCAGTAATTTCCGACCTCTTATCGCTTGATTGATTGACGAAATTTAAATTTGAATCATCGCTTTCCAAAACCAAAGGTGGCCTGAAAATTCTTTTCCCTAGTGATTGTAAGAAAAGATTCCTTTCCTTTGCAGAACTCTTCTGAGTAGAATGAATCATGTTCATACTACTTGACTGAATATGTGGAGAACGTAAAGTATGTGCTATCCAACCCGTTGCCTGTGCAATATCAATTACCATATTTGCACCTATAGATTCAGGGTGATTTACTTCAAGGACTACTTCTCCTGTCGCATCATCACAAAATACAGCAGATATTGTAACCTCATTTGGTAACAACTTTATTACTGTGGATCTTGTCTCGTCTTCTGATAACCTAATTGAGGGATCAGTTCTTACCACAAATCTTTTCTTAACACTTTTTGAAAGGGATGAAAGATAATAGGTTAATTCAGTTAATGAAAATTTAGGATTTAACGTATAAAGAGCAACGTACGGACCTTCAAATCGTATGTTTGTAATTTGGGATTCCTTTGGAATTGATTTCAGTATTATATCCTTAAAGAAATCCTCGTCAACTCTCTTTGCGTGTTGAATTTGATTTGCAGGTGGAGGATCAGAATGTCGCTTAACCTTGTCATTGTTCTCTAGTGCAGAAATACTTTCATCTACAGAATTATTACTTAAATCTCCATTACTCACTTTAACATTCTTCTAGATACTCGGTCTGATTTTCTATTACCCTTACTTTAATAGTGATAATCAATTACTATTACAACGCGAGATAGCAAGGTCATTAAGTTCTTACCGGTTGTATCTATAGTGAAAGTGAACTTCTCTCTTAATATATATTTTGGAAATTAATTGTTTTTCCTTCACATTATCCTAGAATAGCAGATATGGTAGAAATAATGACATAACCACAATAACTATCATTGATGTAGATACTGCTGACGATATTTGCTTGAGACGATTCTTATCAATTTTGGATCTGCTCTCTATAAGTGATCCGTACAATTGACCTCCATCCAAAAGTACAATAGGAAGGGCATTAAATATTCCCAGGTTAAAATTGATGAACCAAAGCCAGAAGAGAGTATTTGCAATTATGGGAAAGAATGGACCAAATAAACTTGATTCATATTTTGGCGCCATAGTATCTGAAAATGGTACGAATTGTCCATCCAGTGTTGGCAAAGGAAGCATAGGTACTGGGCGATTGATATTAAAGGTAAATGCAAAATGTCTCTTGTACAATTCAAGCGTCCCATTGGGATCAAGGGGTAAAGCTACGACACCAAGAATAGGCTTAGTAGGATCGGTGTCGGCTGGAATTGATAGAATATCCGTTATTTGTTTCCCTTGTCTGTCCTGCCATACGATTTGAGATTGTTTGCCTATATTTGATCTTAAAGTTTGCGATAAATCGTCTTGGTTATGTAATTCAGTTTGCCCAATACTTAGGATGCTGGAACCTCGTGTAATACCAATATTCTCCGCAAGTGATCCATCAGTTATACTAATTATTTGAAGTCCATTATTTGTGGTATCTTGCGTAGGAATTGGCGTTAAGGAGGATATTACTACAAATAACAAAGCCATTGAGACTGCTGCAAGAATCATATTGTTCAGAGGGCCGGCAGTAAGAACGGCACTTTTCTCCTTTAATGTTGCTTTATCTAAACCCTCCTTATCAAGATTCACAAAAGCTCCTATTGGAATAAAGAGTACAAAAGCAATACCAGTTGATTCTACCTTTATTCCGTATACCCTTGCAACGATGCCATGTCCTGCCTCGTGTATGAAGACACTTATTATGAGAGCAACCAAAGTGTAGGAAATCGGAAGAAGTGGGTTAAGTCCGGGGATTAGAAAGTTTCCTCTGGGACCTATCTCCCTGACATCCTCTCTCACAGAAACATTCGAAATGAGAGCGGATATTCCACCAACTATTAGTAATATCGCAATAACGGTTATGGCAGGCATTAAATATGTATTGGCTCTGGCATATACCTTAGCTACTCGGGTCTTCGCCACATAATCAAAGAATTTTAGGCCAAACGGGGTATGTAGCAGAATCAGAGGAAATGGATGAAATATATCGGCGTGAACACCTTGTTGTTTTTGTTTTTCCAGAACTATGAGTACAATAATTTACATATTTAAATTAACTCATCGGAATTGAACTATAAAAAGTATCAAAAGAAATTACATGAATTTTATTTAGAAAGTGAAATATCATATTAAATCTATCTGATATCTTAAATTATCATAAATCGTTACCAGTATCAAACGTTTTTCCACAAATCAGTCGCAGATCTTAATGATTTTGGGAATTTGCTATTGTTTCCTAGTTCCTTTTCTAACATTTTTTTCCTTGCAATATGCTCAGATTCCTTAGTATGATTTTCTAATGATAACGCTTCTATAGATCTCTCACAAATATTGCAGAAATATTCTTCCATTTTTGATTATGTAAGAAAGAACCAAATTTAATTCATGATGTACTGGTACGCCATAAAATTTATTTAATCTCATAAACGAGAATATACAAACAATTTATTAACTTACTGCAATCGTATTAGAATTAACAGGTATTTGACTTGGAAGAGTTCTTGCTTTTTCCCTTTTTTGTAATAATTGGTTTGATTGCAGGCATCTTGGGCTCAATGATAGGTGTCGGAGGTGGAATCATAATATCGCCAGCTTTGACTTTCCTCGGCTTGACACCGCCTCAAGTTGCAAGCACAAGCCTCTTTGCAGTCTCTTCTACTAGCATCTCCTCAACCATAGCATATGCTAGGTCAAAAAAGATTCAATACATGCTTGGGATTAAGATGGCATTATTATCAATACCAGGTGCGATACTAGGTTCGTATTTTTCAACAAATATTGATCCGGGCTATTTCAAAGTACTGCTTGCAATAATACTAGTTGGTACAGGAATTTATCTAATGTATAGAAAATCAATAAGCAACGGAAATTCCTTATCATTGGAATCAATTTGGGTAAAGATTCTCTTTTTTTCAGGTACATTTGTTGCAGGAATTATCTCAAGTTTATTTGGAATTGGTGGAGGGATCATATTTGTTCCCTTAATGATAATGATTGTTGGATTAACGATGCATTTGGCTGCGCCAACCTCGCAATTCGTTTTGATGATTACATCGTTGGTAGGATTGACAACCCACATTATACTAGGTAATCCTCAATATCTTCCTGCAGTATTCTTATCAATAGGTGCATTTGCAGGAGCTCAGATAGGATCAAGATTATCAACGAAATTGAGTGAACAAAAATTGAGACTAATACTTGGAATTACTTTTATTGGAATTGCGCTCAGATTAATACTAGATTTTATCAACTTGTATAATCTATGAGAGTGAGATGTTTTACAGCCAATTCCAAATGTAATATGAGACAGAACTAGATCCTTTTTCGCGCAAATAAATGTGGCCAGGTTAACGAT
>JBHENS010000056.1:0-9186 GCA_046261955.1 Nitrososphaeraceae archaeon
GTCTAGTAAAGTCTTCAGCTTGACCTTCATTCTGCTGTCGCCCCCGGTAAGATTCCCGGCGTTGACTCCAATTGAACCGCAGGCTTCACCCCTTGTGGTGCTCCCCCGCCAATTCCTTTAAGTTTCAGTCTTGCGACCGTACTACCCAGGCGGCAGACTTAACGGCTTCCCTGCGGCACTGGACTAGCATGAAGCTAGTCCATCACCGAGTCTGCATCGTTTACAGCTGGGACTACCCGGGTATCTAATCCGGTTTGCTCCCCCAGCTTTCATCCCTCACCGTCGAGCGCATTCTGGCAAGCCGCCTTCGCCACTGGTGGTCTTCAATGGATCAACGGATTTTACCCCTACCCACTGAGTACCGCTTGCCTCTCCTGCCTCCTAGTCTTATAGTATCCTCCGCGGCCCATCTGTTAAGCAGTTGGATTTAACGGAGGACTTGTAAAACCGGCTACGGATGCTTTAGGCCCAATAATCGTCCCGACCACTCGGGGTGCTGGTATTACCGCGGCGGCTGACACCAGACTTGCCCACCCCTTATTCTACACCATTTTTAGAGGTGTCAAAAGACTTTCTTAGCGAAAGTCACTCAGAGTAACCCTGTCAGGCTTTCGCCTATTGCAGAGGTTTCGCGCCTGCTGCGCCCCATAGGGCCTGGGTCCTTGTCTCAGTACCCATCTCCGGGCTCCTCCTCTCAGAGCCCGTACCGGTTACAGGTTTGGTGGGCCATTACCTCACCAACAGCCTGATCGGTCGCAGTCCAATCCAAAGGCCATATAGATTTTAATCAAAAACCATTCCAGGTATCTTGGTCTATCGCGGTTTAGCCTCAGTTTCCCGAGTTTATCCACGTCCTTTGGTTATGTTGACTACGTGTTACTGAGCCGTGTGCCACGTATTGCTACGTTGACTCGCATGGCTTAATCTCACTCTGATAGCAGTCGGGTCCGGCAGGATCAACCGGAGTCAATCCTTATTCTATTATAAAATAGTACGGTCGGACAATCAAGTTA
This sequence comes from Nitrososphaeraceae archaeon, assembly GCA_046261955.1. Taxonomy (GTDB): domain Archaea; phylum Thermoproteota; class Nitrososphaeria; order Nitrososphaerales; family Nitrososphaeraceae; genus TA-21. The sequence continues at coordinate 1,014 of JBHENS010000056.1, forward strand.
TTGTGCATATTGTGTAACCATGTCAGATTCAATTTGTTGTCGAATCTCCATATTATGAGCGCAACTGGAGGTCGATGAATCATGGAATGGCCAACTGACCAAATATCATCTACGACGCCGCCTATATGATTGCGTTCTTAGGAATTCTTGTCTAATTTGGATATAAACGTTCGCTTGATAATATCTTGAAGATACTTTCAACAAGTAGAATCAAAAATGTTTGTACTTGCATGACATTATGACGGTATGGTTTTGATAATTGAAATAGGTACACTTAAAATATTCACACATAAGAAATACTTGGTCTATGAAGAATAAGATTTGTATATCACATAGAGAGGATGTCGATGGTATCTCTTCCGCAGCTCTTATCAAAATCGCGTTTGATGTTAATACAATAGTTCTACTTGATTACGCAAACATGATCAAAACATTACGCAGTATGGTATCAAATATTCATGATGGCACTAACAGAATAGATCAATTATTCATTTGTGATTTAGGATTAAGTAAAAAAAATGAAAATGAATTTGTCAAAATACTGGAGGAAATCATCGAAGCGAAATGCAAAGTTACATACATAGATCATCATGACTTGGATAAAAAAATTTTGGCAGATTTAAAGAGAAATGGGGTAAAACTGGTGCACAGTACTGACGAGTGCACAAGTATTCATATTTATAACAAGTACAAGAGAAAGTTTAGTTCTTATCCAGCCTTTCTTGCAGCAGCTGCGGCACTGACGGATTATTTAGAAACAAAACCGATTGCATCCAATTTGTTATCGAGGTTTGATCGGCAGTTTTTGATGCTAGAAGCTACTGCTTTATCTTACATGATTTCTTCAAGCCAACATGATATGGATTTTCTAATGAAAATCGTTGACGATTTATCACAAGAGAAATATCCACATGATATTGAGGGTGGGTTTCTAAGGGCCGAAAGACATGCAAGGAAAGTCCTATCAGTAGTAAAGTCCATTGAAGATTCTATAAGATTAGGTAAAAATTTGGCATATGTTCAGATTAATTCAGAATTACCATCTAGCATGGTTGTTAATTTTGTACTTGGTGCTTCTGGAAAACCAGTTGCACTTGTATACAAGACTAAAGAGGATATTAATTCCTGTATTATCTCCATTAGAGGATCAAATGAATGCAAAGTGCATCTTGGGAGGATTGTTAACAGCTTATCTTCAACCCTCTCTGGGAGTGGAGGAGGTCATGAGAAAGCTAGCGGAGCTGTGATACCAAAAGAGAAATTTTCAGAATTTATCAAGCAGTTAGACAAAAAGTCAAGGTAATGGTAAGCTGAATATTCGTTTGCAATTTTTGTAGATGAATACAATAATTATTCTGGACAGGCGATTAAGCCCATCCAGAATATGTTCCCCATCGGTTTGGTCGATGTAATCCAAGAGTCATGAATAAGGCAATTTAAATGTGCTGCCTTCATTTACTGATTTCTGATTTCAAGTTTCACCGTCTTTATGATCAGGTGGTTTTCTTTCAGTATAATATGAACCGCTGTCTGCCTTTGCCTATCGACCGCTCTTGTTTAGTTAATCTGAAGTTTGTCCAGAATTTTATCAATCCTTGCAAGGGGTTTATTCCCATTGTCCGATATTTCTTGTTGAGAGGGTGGACTTGCAAAGTAGTCCTTGTTATTTTCAGCAATTCTTTCATGAAAGGAAGGTACCAATTCGTTTTGATAAAAGATACCAATTGGGATCTTATCTCCCCATTCACTTGAAAATTCTAGAATCTTTGACATCTTCTCGCTAACCTCTGATTCGTCTTTTATTGTGCCATCATAGCCGGTTTCTTCAATTTTATAAATTCTAGGCACTGCCTTGTCAGAATCTAGTTTGTTTTTACCTTGATACCATTCCCTGGTATGAATGTCATCATACGTTGGACACGGCTGAAGAATGTCTACAAAGGCCAAACCCTTGTGCGTTATGGCCCTTTTTATGGTGTCTTTCAGATGTTTAACGTCATATGAATATGAACGTGCAATAAAAGTAAATCCTGATACAAATGCTAACGCTATTGGATTTACTGAGTTGCTGGTATTAGGAGTTACGAGTGATTTTGTCTTCTCCCCAAGCCTAAGGGTAGGGGAAGCCTGTCCTTTGGTGAGACCATAAACTCCATTATTGAAGATAAGATATGGGATGTCAACATTTTTCCTTCCTGCTCCTACAAAATGCCCTGCCCCAATTCCTAGACCATCACCATCACCTCCAACAGCTATAATTTCCAGATCAGGATTGGCAATTTTCGCACCTTGGGCAAACGGTAAAACTCTTCCATGTAAAGTGTGAATACCAGATACATTAATGAAATGCGGTGTTTTCCCCGAACAACCGATTCCTGAAAAAATAACCGCTTTATGTCTTGGAATTTGCATTTCACTTAGTGCCATTTGTATTGCATTTAATATTCCAAAATCTCCACAACCAGGACACCAATCATTGTGTACTGTTGTTTTATAATCAGCTAGTTTAAGTTCCGCCATCTAAAACAATCCTCCTTTCATTGTTACCAGACAATATAGCCTTGAGTGTAATATAAATTTCCGTTGTGGACATTGATCTTCCGTTATATTTTACTATTCTATAATCAATTTCTCTACCAGTATTTTGTTGTACAAGCGATGCTAATTGGGATGTGTAATTCATTTCTATATCAATAACCAATTTAGCATCCTTCAAAAATTTTTTGACAGTTTCAGTAGGAAAGGGATGAAGTAGGCGAATTTGAACGAATCTCAATTTGCTTCCTTCTTTAGACAATTTTTCTAAAGCTTCCAAGATTGCTCCCTTTGTGGAGCCCCAGCTAACAATAACAGTCTGACTGTTTGAATCAAAATCATAACACATCGCCAGATCGTCTTGAGCTATTTTTTCTAATGCTAGGTCGAGCTTTTTCATTCTTTTGTCCATCATTTTGTTCCTATTCTCAGGATCTTCTGTGATGTGACCTTCCTCCGTGTGTTCATCTCCAGTATTCCAAAATATTGCATTTTCTGTTCCAATAGGAACTCTCGTAGAAATAGGCGAGTCAGTGATTTTGAATCTTTGAAAATGACCAGCTGTACCCTCGCTCTGATTTTTGTCAATAACATTTTTGAATTCTCCTCTTTCGATTTTGAGATCATTGCTAAATCTTTTGCACGTTTGAATACTACTACTAATTGCCTTGTCTAGCAGATGTATAACTGGTAATTGAAAAACCTCTGCGAAATTAAAGGCTTTGATAGAATCATAAAAAGACTCTTCGATATCTCCAGAAGCTAATACCATTTTTGGAAATTCACCATGCCCAGCGTTTATGGCAAACAAGAGGTCACTTTGTTCATGTCGTGTGGGCAATCCGGTTGAAGGTCCCGCCCTTTGATACATTGTGACTACCAATGGAACTTCATTCATTCCAGCCCAACCGAGGGCCTCGGCCATAAGTGAAAAACCAGGACCAGATGTAGCTGTGGCAGATCTAACTCCTGTTAATGAGGCACCAATTGCCATGGTTATTGCAGCAATTTCATCTTCAGTTTGTACAACAACTATAGAACTATTCTTACCATCAACTTGATCAATGATTTGATTTGATTCTAAGAATTCGCTTTCATCACTTGCTGGTGTAATTGGATAATAAGTTTGAAACCTACAACCGCCTAGTATTTTCCCAAGTGCGGCAGCCTGACTCCCTGAAATCAAGAGATAATCTTTTAGAGCATCTTTAGGTGTTATTTTGTATTTAATATTCTTGGTATCATATTTAGTACCTATATAGGAATAAGTATATCCCGCTGCTTCAATATTACTAGCAAGTAGTTTAGGTTTTGATCCAAAAACCTCTTGAATGGCACCAACCAACATATCTTTTTTGATACCGAGCAAAGAGATAGATGCAGATATTGCCATTACATTAACTACTCTAGAAAGCTTACTAAGTTTCGGATCGTTCATATTTTTTGCTACTGCTTCTATCATTTCAAAGTACGGCAAACCATAAACTATGCATCCTCTTGCCTTTGCTAGCTCAAGCATTCCACTCAAATTAATTGACTGCCCAGAGTCCTGCAATAATTTGCGTATTCTCTTATTTGCTTCAAAATCAATTGTAGGTACTTCCTCTAATACTGTTTGAGAAAGAGATGAATCAAATATTATCATGCCACCCGGAGACACTTTATCTGCATGTCTAAAAACGGTCTCGGCGTCAAAGGATACAAGCATGTTGATTTCTTCCAAGTGGGAATTAACGGGCTTTTCTGAGATTCTTATTGTAAAATAGCTATGTTCCCCTTTAATGTTAGAATAAAATTCCCTCTTTCCAAAAATATGAAACCCTTCTTTTGCACATGTTTTAGCAAAAATATTTGCAGCTGAATCTACACCACTCCCTTGTGGTCCACCAATCAACCAAGATATAGAATTTACATTAGCCAAAAAAGACAATGAATTAATTTCTTCTCCAAACTATTAATCAAATTATAGATATATAAAACATAAAATCATTATCCGCCGCCGGTGGCAGCATCATATAAACAGCATTCGCATGAATCACGTTCCCCACAATAAGGACAAGAACAGGTGCATACATCAATTGGAACGCCACAAAAGTCGCATGTAGTACCTTCCTCAGCAGAATTGTTCTCTGGAGACATCTTGTAGATAAAAGAAAAGCTAGCTAGAACTTATACTTTGCATTAAAAATATTTTTCTACTAGAATACTTTTTGATTATTAATTAAGTAATAGTACTACTAAACGAAATCTGATTTAAAATTCAAAATAAAAGAAAATAAAAATGAAAGAGGATGTGGTTTTAATCCCACTTACTCCACGCGGCCATCCATCTGTATGTCCAAGTATTTAGTTTTGCGCCCAATGCAGCGATTGGAACGCTCAACACAGCCGCAGCTCCCGATCCTAGCGCCACGGGACTATTGTAGAACTTTCCGACCTGAGGCTCAATTGGTGTCATGTATGGAGGCAATGTTGGACGAGGATACTTGAATGCCATCTCTAAAGGATCTCTGACCAGCAGTAGATTTATCATATTGAATATTGGCAATGAAAGTCCTACCAATGTTCCGCCAATTATAATGGCAGCATGCTTATTCCTTCTTGTTGCCCAATATACCAAATCTAACAGCATTGCTGAAGGTATCCAGACTGGGGTTACTACGAAGTCGTAAGGATATCCTAATGCAAACCAAGCCCCTTTGGCTACCCATGTATAGATAGTCATGATTGTTGCATAATATGTTGCAGTCCCTGGTACACCGGTGAATAGCATGTAATAGATTGCACCAACTACAAGCATTGTTGATTGGGATATCGAGAATACTACGAATGATGTCCATGCCCAATCTGTGTAGAAAATGTAGTCTCCTGCGTTGATTGTCAATAATGTACTATTTACAGCAACTACAACTATGAATAGATAGTGTGTAGTGCGTCTAAGCCAGACCATTACCAAATGTCTGCTAAAGGTTCTATATAAAATTTTATTTTGATATTCTTAATTACTCCTAAGAACAATTGGATACATTCGGAAATTTATTCTAAAAATTAGCTTTGTGAAATATAACAAAAATTGAGTTAGATTATTCTAATGATCCTTCAATTGCTACCAATTTCAAATACTATCAAAAAATAAGTTTGAATAAAAAAATAAAGTTTAGGAGTGACCCAGTTTTTCTCTAGCGACTTTCATTATGAAGAAGAATCCTAGTCCTATAATGACTGTTAATATTGAGAGAGCATAAAGTCCACTTGGTAACGGATATGCCCATGGGTAAACAGTTACACCGACATACACACCACCAGCTGTTGCAACCCAACAAAGAATTGCGCCTATGATGAAAATTGGTGTCATTTTTTCTACACGTCTACCAATCATATGTTCAATTTCGTCACTACTGCCGCCTGTACTGGTACGGCCACCACCGCCGCCACCACCACTGTATCCCTTTGGATAGGTCATTATGTTTACCATCAAAGAATTCCTTTTTAAATTTTGCGTCTAAAACCAGCTTACATAATTTTTTGATTAGAAATTTCTACCATTCCTATTGATCGTTTAAGAATATTAGCGTGCACAAGTTCAATATTATCGTTAAATAATAAGCAAATACGCAATGAGAAGGTAAAGTCATAGCAAAGCATATATCTTTGTTTTTTCTGGTATGGCTAGGTGTAAATTATACGTCGAACATAAAGATAGCGGTAGTTGCACTATTTGCAATAGTAATGTCCACTTCTACAATGATAGCAATTGCTCAAACTGCTGAAGGACATGGAGTTCAAGCTCAGCTTCAGAGTAGATTCGTAAGAATTCAAGATGAAGCCTTCTCAGCACAAACATTGAATACAGGAGATCAGTTGGTTGTGAATGGAAATCTACAAAGTCTTGTAAACAAACCATTGAGAGCATGGTTGTCACTATTTAGTGAGTCAACCAACGCTGGTAACAGATGGGAGTTTATAGCTAGAGATCCTCCAGGAAACATATTTGATATTCCTCCACAAGGAACAATTCCATACTCGCTTACTGCAAAAGCGCTTGAACCAGGTATTTACCATGTTCATACACAGCTGAATGTTGAAAGTGTAGGTCCTGGACTTGGCCCTGGTCAAACCATACAGGTTTCTGGCGAAGCAATATTGAAACCAGTTCCGTGGGGCAATGTTGCATATCAGGTAATACTGATTGGTGCTGGACTTGGAGTAGCGTTTGCAACAAGACCGTGGCAAGTAATTTAAAAAATCCACTATTTTTTATCTATTTTTTTGATTCTTTTATTTAGTAACTATTTGTTAAGATGTTAGAGAATATAACATACTAACATACAAAAGAATTATAATTTTAGGTGTATCTTTAGACCTTTATATCTATTTCTTATCGTTACTTCAGTTACTCCAGCAGCTTCTGCGACATCTTTTTGAGTCTTGTTCTCTCCATTCATTACACAAGCTACATACAGCGCAGCAGCAGCTAAGCCCATAGGGTCTTTTCCTGCAGAGATTTTGCCCTGTTCAGCTTTTTTCAATATTTCCAAAGCTTTTCTTTTAGTTTTTTCCGAAAGTCCTGACTTGCTTGCAATTCGTGCTACACACTTAACAGGATCTACGACAGGCATTTTCAAGTCAAGCTCTCTAATTAATAGTCTATAACATCTGGCTACGTCCTTCTTCTTGATATTACTTGCATGAGCAATATCCTTTAATGTTCTTGGAGTCTCAGTGTCCCTACAAGCAGCGTAAAGTGCGGCAGCCACTAGGGCGGAAATAGATCTTCCTCTTACGAGTCCTTTTTCAAGTGCTTTTCTATACACGTATGCAGCTTTTTCAATCACAGCATCGCCAACTGCAAGTTTGTCTTTTAGCCTATCCAATTCGCTAAAAGCTTGTCTAAAATTCCGATCTACTGGTTCATGTACTTGGCTTCTGCTATCCCATGTTCTTAATCTCTCAATAGTACTTTTCATGGATGCGGAAAGTGGTTTTCCTGAAGCATCCTTATCGACAGGTCCAATTATAGTGGCAAGTCCCATATCGTGCATAGCAAGTGATGTTGGAATGCCAGCACGACTACGGTCTTCATGTTCTTCCTTTGAAAATGCTCTCCATTCTGGACCAGTTTCTTCAATTCGTTCAGTAACTACAAATCCGCAATTTCCACAAAACATTTCCCCACTTGAATTGTCAGTGACCATTGGACCTTTTCCACATCTCGGACAGCGGTCACTAAATAAAGAAATATCTTTAACCAATTCTAATACCCCTCAAAAATTGAGACAATGTTTGTTTCTTATATTTATGTTTTATTCTCATATATATGCATTGTCATAAATATTTCTAGGAAGGTAATATATAGAGGAAATTTTAGAACTTTTCCAAACTAGAGCTTAACTTTGTGCTTTTTTTCTAGTTTATCCCAGAACTTTCAAATTTATCAGAATCGTGGAGTGTTTCTTCTTCTTCTTTTAGTCTTTTCTATTTTTTTACTTTCGCTTCTTTTAGCGCTATAAGCATGAGATTTTTTGGATAATTTCACAAAACCATTACAAGTCGTTTCAATATAAATACTATATAGCATGCAACACTTGCATCTCAATCATTTTAAGTGATTATCACGATGATAACATATGGGTAGAAT